>CAYIFL010000027.1:0-7870 GCA_964362685.1 uncultured Candidatus Saccharibacteria bacterium | reverse complement strand
GCCGGAAGTACTCCACATATCCACAACCCCGAATTCTCCCTTGGTTAACGTGCCGGTTTTGTCGAAAAGAACCGTATCAATTGTTCGAGCCGCCTCCAAAGCAATCCTCTGCTTTACAAGAAAACCATTATGCGCTGCTTTAGTCGTGGAGATGGATGCAACAAGAGGTACGGCAAGTCCTAAGGCGTGCGGACAGGCAATCACCAAGACTGCCACGAGACGCGCGACGGCAAATCCAACTTCCGCTCCGTCGAGAAGCCAGGCGATAAGAGTAATAATCCCCCCGCCGACAGCGACAATAGTCAAATAGAACGCGGCGCGATCAGAGAGAATTTGAAGCCGCGATTTAGAAGCCTGCGCCTCGGCTACCAAACGCATTACTCCGGCAAGAAAGGTTTTCTCTCCGATATTCGCAACCCTTACTTTTAAAGCGCCGTCTCCGTTTATTGCTCCAGCTATCACTTGATCTCCTTCCTTTTTAGAAACCGGCTTTGATTCACCGGTCATCATCGACTCGTTTACATCAGAATCTCCGTCTATAATTGTGCCGTCAGCGGGAACCTTGGTCCCCGGTTTAACCAATACAACGTCATTTTCTTGAAGTTCGGAGAGGGAGATGATTTCTGTCTTTCCATCACGAATAACTTCTGCTGTGTCTGGAAGTAGTTTTGACAACTCTTTGAGTGCTCCTTGGGCTCCGGAGACCGCGCGCATTTCAATCCAGTGCCCCAAAAGCATAATAGTGATCAGCGTGGTCAGCTCCCAAAACAAAGTTTCTGCGCGAGCGGTTACGGCATATACACTCCAGATGTAAGCTGCCGAAATAGCAATACCAATAAGAGTCATCATGCCCGGTAAACGACCTTGTATTTCTCGCACTGCCCCCGTAAGAAATACCCAGCCGCCGTAGAAAAACACGACAGAACCGAGCACCAGCGGCATATATTCCTGTCCGGGGAATGAAGGCAAAGACCATTTAAAGATAGTTTTTAGAACATCGGCATAAAGCACTACCGGAACAGTTAGAATCAGGCTCACCCAGAATTTTCGGAGGAACATCGCGGTGCTGTGGCCGGCGTGCTTGTCGTGCGCACCATGATCCATATCTGACTTTTTCTTTTTTGCGGGCACAAGTTGCATTCCGCATTCCGGACACATGCCCGGCCTATCCTGTCCAATTTCAGGATGCATGGGGCAGGTATACAGGGTTTCTTCGGAATTGTGATGGTTGTGGTTCATATTATTTATACTCAATAGCGCGGCTTGTAGTGCCTAAATTGCAACTGTGATGTTCCTTGCGCCACGCTTCGCATTTCTGACTACTTCGCAAACGGCTCCGGCGCTTGGTTTCTATTCGTTTTAATAAAGTCTGCTATTGCCTGCTCATCAAAGTTTTCAAGTTTCAACAACCGCCCCCACGAGGCTAAAATAATCGGCGTATCGTTTTTTGCGCGAGGTTCAATAATAACTTTTGATTCGGAACGCGCAATTTTTTCGAGCGCGGACTTTGTCGCGTCATCAATGCCTGTGTAAGAAATCCAGATGCCGCCATGCTCAAGATTGTGTATGAGCTGTTCATCCGGCAACTCTTTCTCATGCACTCCCCACGATGCCGACTCTTCATAGTGCCATCCCGATGTCGGCGGATTCGAATTATAAAGCGGGTGAGACGTTCCTATAGGAATATGATCCTGCCCTAAAATCGGGATTGCTGTGCCTGATCTTGGTTTTTCCGGCTGATTGAGAAAATAGTAAAGGCCATAGCCCAAGCCGCCTAACGCAATGGCTATTATTATCCGAATTATGGCTTTTTTAATCAATCTTTTTCTTTCACTGCCTTCGCGCGATTCTTGTTTTTGCTGCTGTCGCAATTCACGGCGCTCTTTTTTGGTGAGTTGTGGCGATTGCGACGCTTGATTATCGTTTATGTTTTGATTGTCCATAATAGTTGAATATGTTGCTATCGCTGTTTTTTATACGCCGCATCCGCTTTGCCCGCCTTGCCCTTTCGGCAAAGCAGATTCTTCTACCGGCGCAGCTGTTCCTCCGCCCTTGACACCGCATCCGTCTCCGCCACGCTCACCTTGCGGCTCCACAACTTGCGAAGCAATCCTCCCGTAGCCGGACGCGCTTGAGTAATCGATACCAAGGATTTCCTGCGGATTTACTTCTTTCCAATCAACGCCTTTACTTTGCATATAGGTGGCGAGGGTGAGATACGCATCCGGAAACCAGTAAGAATTTACTGCGAGAGCCGCCTTCCACATATCCTCTTCACTCACGCCTTGTGAAGCCATAAGCTCCAAAAATCCGAGCATTGCCATACCGTGATTGCAATCTGGGAAATGGGTCGAATTGTCACAGCACGGCCGGTATACGCCAAGCGATATGTTACTTACGCGTGCCTGCTCTTGTGGGGTAAGGGTAAGGAGTTCATGACGGCTGTAATGATCCATCGCGTTTCCTTCTGCGATAGTCCAACCGCCGGTTGAAGCGAAATTTCCTGCCCCGCCGTATGCGGGATTCATCATTTCTCCTGTATCCAAGATATCATTTTTATTAGCCAAACCCAACGCCCAAAAGAGATTTAAGAGCAATCCTGCATTGTCTTTGGTGATCGTTATGCGTCCCTCGCTCGTGCCGGAAAGAAAGGTTTTTGCCTCGCGGTCTAATCCTCCCCTTAAAGCATAGAGCGATTCGAATTTTTCTTTATCAATTACGCCAAGAGCAGTAAGCTGCGCGCCAAGATCGCCCCAACGCACTGGCAGAGTGATGCCCTTCTGCGGAATAACTTTTTCTTCAAGAATGCTTAGAGTAGCCCCGTTGGTGTTTTGTGGGGTTGTTGTGCCGATTGTATATAGCCAAGTTCCGGAGATAAGAATTGCGGAGAAAACAATACTAATCGGAAGAAGTACATTTTCTTTTTTTAGTGAATTATTTGTCATAGTAATTTTGTTTCTTTTATTTCGCAACACGCATGCGAACCTTTTTTTGTATTATGCTCCGAGCGGTTCTTTCCTCCTCGCACAGCAATTTTTACTATGATCACGCATAGTATTAAGAGCAACGCAAGCCATGCCTCTTTAGGAATATAAGTAATATACCCTCGGAGAAACTGATTGAACCGCGCCATAGAGATATTGATTGAAGTTTGGAATGCTCCGCCGCCCATAGCGAGCTTCCCGGTCCAATCGAGATAAATCGTGAGTGCGCCCATCGAAAGATACATCAGGCCAGCAATAAGTTCCGAAATGGTCAGGTTTATTTTTTTTCCTATCACGCTATAGCCCACGGGCTTATTGAATGCCGTGAATCGTTCTGTCACATTCGATCTGTCAAGAAAATACGCAATAAGGAAAAGAGGCGTAACCATTCCTAGGGCGTAGACCAAGGAATATATCCCTCCCCAGAATAAGGATCCGGGAAGAGCAGAAAGCGCCATCACCCCAGCGAGGACCGGCGCGCAACAAAGCGTTGCAAATCCGGAGAAAACGCCGAGAAGAAACACTCCTCCAGCATTATCCACCTTCCCTTGTGTCAACTTATGAGCATTGAGCCCAAGAGAAAAATGCTTGCCAAGCAAAATCGAGATGCCGAGAAATATAAGGAACGATCCGCCAACCGTATAAAGCGCATTATGATACTCTTTAAAGAACGTCCCGATCGCGGCAATGCCTAATCCCAAGGGCAGAAATACCGCGAGTATCCCCAAAAAGAAAATCAAAGTCATCAAGAATACTAATTTCTTTTGCTTGAAGACTGATGCGAGATACGAAGGCAAGAGAACTGTTACGCAACACGGCGCAAATAATGCCGCAATGCCAGCCACAAACGCGGTTATGAGCGATGTGCCAATAAGAAGGTCCATGTTATTTTTGGGTTAACTTATTTATTTCCGCGACGAGCTGATCATTCCGAATTGCCATATTCGGGTCATCAAGGAAAAATCGGATAATCCCTTCTTTATCAATCACAAAGTACGTATGCCCGGGAAAGCTGCCGGGGTGCATTGAGGAAGGCAGAGAGAGAACCCCGTACGCCAAGGAAACTTTTCGATCCGTATCAAAAAGAATTTTGGCTTTTTTGAATTGCGGCATCTGGCTTTCGATTCTTCGCCATTGCTCTTTTGAATCAGCAACTATCGAGAACGCAACGGTATCTGCGGTATCGAATCGAGCATCAGTTCCTAATTGCTCAACCTGATTCCAGCAGGCGGGATAACACATTTCTCCCTCATTAAAGAAGAGCACGACATTCTTTCCTTTATAGTCGCTTAACTTCACAAGATTTCCGTCGATATCCTCGAGCGAAAAATCAGGAGCAGGTTTGCCAATCACATTGCCGGTAAGCGCGGTTCCGGAAGAACCATTTGCGTTTTGCACTTCTTTTTTTTGGCTAAGCGGAGATAGATATATGAAGATGCCTATAACTAAAATAACGAGGCCAATATATATAAGCGTTTTTTGATTTTTCATAGATTGTTGCAAATCGCTTAGGGCTAATCGCAAATCGCTTTGCGATCGGCGCTTTGCGCTTCGCCGGTTTATACATAACAAAAAATCCTCTGAATCAGAGAATTTAAAATGCGCGAACGAGACCGGATAGAGTCCGGCGCTAGCCGCGCTTACGCAAAAGAGGGGCTATGCTCGTGGAGCGCAAGCCATGTATGAAAATGCTTTTTGAAAGACAAATACGAATGTTCTAGCCGAGCGAGATATCTTTTGAGTGGAAGAATGCCTGTATCTTTTGCTTGTACACGCCACAGAGCTCCAAGCGCGAAATAAAGCAAAACAAATGCGAAGGCAAGCGAACTAAATGCTACAGCTCCCAAATTTTGGAACGCGGTGTAATGCGCGTTAATCATCGCGATTGAATTTCCGGTGCAATTCACCAGCTTTCCAAATAAGCAGTTATCGTGGGAATCCATCATAGACACGCCGCCCAAAAGCACGCTCAAAAATCCTACGAGAAGAAATGCAGTTAAAAGTCGGTTCATGGATATAAGTTTAGAATATTTTAAAATGAACGCAATAGGTGGAATTGGTGGGAGTTGAACCCACGTCTGACGATTATTTTACAAAATATCTACAAGCTTAGTCCCGACTGTATTGAGAATTTAGAAGTAGAGGTCGGGACAAAATCTTCTAAATCCCTTGCCGAAAGTGTCTCCTGATATATCGGCGAATATCAGAACAAGTCTAAGGTATTACACCCGCGCCTCTTAGGTTAGACGCCCAAGAACGGATGCCAGATTAGGCAAAAGCGAAAGCTGGAGCTGCAGATTTTTCGGCAGTTAATGTGTTTGATACGATGATTTATGAAGTGACGTATCCTCTTCAGCTTGCCATTTTGTAAAAGTACCATCATCGAAGCCATGCAATCCCGTATTAAATCTCTCGCCGCATCTCGCGGATCGCTGCGCGTTTTTTGAGTAGCTCGCGCTTATCTTTTGCCTTCTTGCTCTTTCCTAATCCAATCTCTACCTTAATGCGGCGGTTCTTACTATACACCTTAAGTGGCAGTAATGTCAAACCTTTTTCCTGAATTCTTCCCGTTAGGTTTTGTATCTCTGATTTCTTTAAAAGCAAACGCCTGGTTCGTTTTGGATTGTAGTCCACTGGAGTATTTTTTGGTTGATACGGCGGGATATCGGCGTTAAGCAACCAGAGCTCGTTGTTTTTCAAGGTTGCATACGAGCCCGCCAAATTGATCCTGCCGGATTTTATTGCCTTCACCTCAAACCCGAGAAGCTCAATCCCGGCCTCGTAGGTTTCGAGGATTTCGTAGTCAAACCGCGCACGTTTATTTTCGGAAATTGACGGCATACTATAAGTATCAGGTATCAGGTGCCAGGTGTCAAAAAAAACGACCCCGACGGGTTAGGTCGGGGGATGGAGAGGATTTTGGACTTTCACCAAAAACTCGATTTCTTGAAGGCTCATGCCTAGACGAAGACCCATGCCAGCAAGAATCTCTTTGATTTCACTTAGAGATTTTCGGCCGAAGCCTTCAATCTCCAACATCTCAGCCTCGGTCTTCTGCGCGAGCTCGTAGATGTAGTCGATATTGGAATACTTGAGGCGGTTGGCCGAGCGCACTGAAAGCTCTATCTCATCCATCGGAGTCAAAAGATATTCTCGAAGTCTCCTAACAAAACCCCTCCACGTCTCATCCCGTAATGCATACGCTTTCTGAATAAGTTCCTCGATCAGTTGCTCGATGATGCGCCCCTTTTCAAAATAAGATGGCCGATGGAATCTCTCTGCAAATTCGGGAGCTATCTTATAAAGAAGCTTTGTGACCTCCTGTAATTCCCTATGACCGAATCCACGTATTTCGTGAAGCTCTCTTGTGTTATATCTAACGAGCTCATGGACATATTCCACGCTATGAGAAAGAAGCGGTTTACGCGTTCTCCAAGAAAGCCCTAGAACCACAAGAGATAGCGAAAGCTTTTCCTCAATGGTCATTTCTTCGATCGGTTTCGGCAGGCTTATTCTTCGCTCCCCCTTCACAACTCCCTCCTTTTTACTTTGCCCAAAGAATCAGATTTGTAAACTGTTTTTCAACTTGCCACCTTTTGTTTATCATAATAGCTGCCTAGAAGTCAATTATATAGAACTTTTTGCTTAGTTGCTTGCTACCTATCACTTGCTACTTTATACTTTTGGTAATGCTTAAACAAAAAATCGCCTCTTTGTTGCAAAAAGTAATCCGCGAGAATCTGCGTTTAGATCCGCGCAAATCCGCGTTCGATATATTTATCCCTGAAAACGAAAAATTCGGGCATTATTCAACAAATGCGGCTTTGAAGCTCGCCAAGATAAAAGGTGCAAATCCGCTCCTCATAGCTGAAAAGTTGTCTACTTCCATCAATGGAAGCGCGCCAAAAGGATTTTTCGAAAAAATTGAAATCGCTCCTCCGGGCTTTATCAACTTTTGGATTTCACAAGAAGCAATCTCTGATGAACTAAAAAATGTTTTGAAATTGAGGGACGCGTATGGCAACTCGGATGCTGGCAAGGATAAAACTATTGTAATTGATTATTCAGCGCCCAATATCGCAAAACCAATGAATGTGGGGCACCTTCGTTCAACTCTCATCGGCCAGTCGCTCGTGAATATTTTCCGCAGGCAAGGATATAAAGTAATCGGCGATAACCACTTAGGCGACTGGGGCACGCAATTCGGTACTCTCATCGTCGCGTGGAAGAGATGGGGCAAGAAATCAAAATTTGATAAAAACCCGATTGAATATCTGGTGCATCTCTATATTCGCTTCCATAAAGAATCAGAAAAAAACAAGGAGCTGATTGTTTTGGCACGCGAAGAAACCAAAAAACTCCAACAGGGTGATGGCGAGAATAAAAAACTTTGGAAACTTTTTACTAAAGAGAGCTTGGTTAACTTCAATAAAATCTATAAACGCCTAGGCATCAAATTCGACATCCAATTAGGCGAAAGTTTCTATAATAGTTTACTATCCCGCGGGATAGTAGACGCCTTGAAGAAAAAGGTCGCGCGAGAAGAAGACGGTGCGGTGAAGATTTTTTTCGACCAGAGCGAAAAGGCGCTGCCCCCGCTCGTCATTCAGAAGTCCGATGGCTCATTTCTCTACTCCACAACAGACTTAGCAACTATCAAATACCGCAAAGAAAAATGGCATCCGGAGAAAATCCTCTATGTAGTAGCGAATGAACAAACACTCCATTTTGAGCAACTATTTGAAGCTGCGGAACGCCTTGGCTACGAGAAAAAAGAAAAATTAGTGCATGTAAAATTTGGCATGGTGCTTGGAGAGAGCGGCAAAAAAATGTCTACGCGCCGCGGTGAGTTTATAAAGCGCGAGGCATTACTTGATGAGGCGCAT
>CAYIFL010000026.1:0-8079 GCA_964362685.1 uncultured Candidatus Saccharibacteria bacterium | reverse complement strand
CGACGGGAACCAAAGGTTTGTCGGAAAATCAAATTGAGCGAGGTAGTAGGTATCTACGCCGAGCACCTAGTGAAAGCGGGATGCAGGGCGGAAGCTGTTGACATCTATAGGGAAGTTTGTTAGAGTTATATCAACGAATAACGAATTAATACGAATGTACGAATACGTATTAGTACATTCGCTTATTCGTACAGATTTGTTATTCGTTGATTTATATGATTAGTTCTACTATTAACGGCTTGGTATTAAACCTTAAACCCCGGGAGCGGGAGGTTTTGTCATCTCGTTTTGGCCTCACTAAAAAGGACCGAGATACCCTTGCTGCCTTAGGCGCGCGGTACGGCATTACCCGCGAACGGGTGCGGCAAATCGAGGCAGAGGCATTGCGCCGGATCCGGGAAGAAATTGCTGCGGAGCAACTAGAGAATTTAGTGGCGTACGTTACAAAGCATTTGAATAAATTCGGCGGTGCGCGCAAAGAGGATATGCTGGTCCAGGATCTGCGGAGTCTTTTGAAGGACAACGATCTTCATTCTTTGCACTTGCGTTTTTTGGAGTCAGCGCAGGGTCAGCCCCGCTATTATTTTGAAGATGAAGAGTTCCATCCGTTTTGGTATATTGATGAGGAAGTCGTCAAGGCCTTGAAAAAATTTGTGAGCTATCTCGAGAAGGTACTCGTGGCCAAAAAAGATGAATTGCTCGCGCGCGGAAAGTTTTCCGACTATCTTTCCGAAGCAGCGAGGACACATGCTATCTCTGAACCCGTTGCGCTTAACTATCTTTCCATTTCCCGAAAGTTTAAGGCAAATCCATTCGGCGATTTTGGTTTAACTGCGTGGGAAGAAATTGACCCGAAAACCATGGGCAGCAAGGCCTACGTTGTCATTAAAAAGTTGGCGAAGCCGCTCCATTTTCGGGAGGTGGCGAATGAAATTAATAAAGTAAAGTTTGACGCGAAGAAAGCTTTGCCGCAGACAATCCACAACGAGCTTATCAAAGATGACCGCTTTGTGTTGATTGGCCGCGGTATGTATGGGCTCCGCGAGCAGGGCTATCTGCCCGGCACTGCGCGGGAAGTGGTCACTCGTATTTTACGGAAAGAAGGCCCTATGACGCCGGAGAAAATTTTGCAGGCAGTCTTAAAACAGCGGAAGCTCGAACGGAACACGATTATGTTGAATCTTCAGAATAAGAAATTTTTTAAGAGAATGGCGGATGGGAAGTACACAACTGCGAAGTAAATTTCTAATACTCCCCGTTTTTTGAACTTTGATATCTGGGATTTTATTAGAAATTAGGATTTAGGAATTAGAAATTCCATTCTGCATGGATCTTTTACTCGGCATTGCAACAAGCGCATGGAATGTGTTCGCCCAGGTGTGGTGGCTTGTTTTGCCTTTTATTCTTTTCTTCCCCTTGCGGGATCTTTGGCTTATCTATGTTTTCGACCGCACCATTAAAAAAATGACGTGGTCCTTATTTCAGATTAAAATTCCTGATAATATTCTAAAAACACCCAAAGCCATGGAGCAGGTCTTTGCTTCGATGTATGCGAGTTATTCGCATGGAATGAATTTTCTCCTTAAATATATTGACGGCATGGTTGATGATTGGTACTCATTTGAAATCGTTGGGAATAGCCATGGCATCAATTTCTATGTTTTTGCTCCATCGGGCAGAAAAGCCGTTGTAGAGTCTGCGGTATATTCGCAGTATCCTGATGCAGAAGTTGTGGAAGTAGAAGATTATACAGAGCTTCTGCCCAAGGCGTTGCCTAACAAAGAATACAATCTGTGGGGCAGTGACCTCAAACTCAACCGGGAAAGTTTTTATCCTATCAATACCTATTCGTATTTTGAAGATGCGCAGGAGGAGAAGCGGTTGGATCCGATTTCAGCTATCGCGGAAGTAATGTCCGGGCTTAAAGAAAATGAGTGGCTGTGGTGGCAGATTGTTATTTGTCCTAGTGATAGCTCGGAAGGTATTGATAATAAGTGGGTTGAAGAAGGAGAGGTGAAAATTGCGGAGCTTGCCGGGCAAAAGAAAGCACCGCCAGGGCCTGGATTTACGGAGAATCTCGGGGAGTGGCTCGCAAATCTCGCTGTTGCGCCTGTGCAAGTTCCTGAGTGGGGTTTCGGTAAAACAGAAGAGAAAGGCCCAAGTTTCAAATTTATGAATCCGTCGGAGTCGGATGTTGCAAAAGCGATTCATACCAAGATTTCTAAATTAGGTTTTGATACGACAATCCGCTTTATCTATATTGCGCCAGTAAAAGATTTTAGTGCGGCAGTAGGTACCGCGGTTTTTGGCTCCATCAGGCAATTCAATAACCCAAAACTAAACACGTTCGGGCCTGGCAAGGAGCTAACGCTGATTTCCGGAGGAAACTGGAAAGGAAAATTCATCCCGTTTTATAAACGGTTGATGCTGGCTTCCCGGAAAAAGAAAATCTTTTCTAATTATAAGAAACGCAAATTACGGACTAAATATGTCGGAAAATACCGGCCCTCGAGCGTTCCGATTGTTACCTTCAGCACTGAAGAATTGGCAACGTTGTACCACTTCCCGACGATGCTTGTTAAAGCGCCGATGATGCAGAGGGTTGAATCAAAGCGCGGCGGCGCACCGGTAAATCTGCCTATTGTAGAGTAAAGCAAAATTCATTTTTTATTTTTAATCTTTTATTTTTTATATGTCGGACATAACCCCCGTTGCAATAACCAATTTTCGCAATAAGCGCGTGCGATTCGGCATCAAGCCCGATGACCGGAGGCGGCATATGTACGTGATCGGCAAAACCGGAACCGGTAAAACGTCATTCCTTGAAAACATGGCGATTGATGATATCCGGTCTGGCAAAGGCCTTGCGGTTATCGATCCGCACGGCGAGTTCGCTGAAAAGATGCTTGATTTCATTCCGGAAGAGCGGATTCAAGATGTGGTGTATTTTAATCCTTCTGATTTAGGGCATCCCATTGCCTTTAACGTTTTGGAAAGCGTTGATTTAGAGCACCGGCACCTCGTTGCATCAGGCATTATGGGGGTTTTTAAAAAAATTTGGGGGCCTGATGTGTGGTCTGCGCGGATGGAATATATTTTGAATAATACGCTTTTAGCGCTTCTCGAGTATCCCGGCACAACGCTCCTCGGCATTATGCGCATGCTTGCAGAGCGGGAGTACCGTAAACGGGTTGTGGGCGCTCTCGCGGATCCGGTTATTAAAGCCTTCTGGAACAATGAATTTGACCAATACTCCCAGAAATTCGCAACCGAAGCTGTGGCAGCAATCCAGAATAAGGTTGGCCAGTTTGTGGCAAATCCCTTAATCAGAAATATCGTGGGGCAGACGCATTCCTCGATTGATATGCGTAAGGTGATGGATGAAGGGAAAATTTTGATTGCAAATCTCTCAAAGGGCAAGGTGGGGGAGGATAATTCCGCGCTTTTGGGCGCTATGATTATTACGAAATTACAGCTGGCGGCAATGAGCCGCGTTGACGTGCCGATGGAAGAGCGCCGGGATTTTTATCTCTATGTTGATGAGTTCCAGAATTTTTCCACGGAATCATTCGCGAATATTTTATCCGAGGCGCGGAAGTACCGTTTGAATCTTACGTTGGCGCATCAGTATATTGAGCAACTGGATGAAAAAGTGGCAGCAGCGGTTTTCGGAAACGTAGGCACTATGGTTACTTTTCGCATTGGCGCCGAGGATGCCGAGTTTCTTGAAAAGGAATTTATGCCTGATTTTACCGCGAATGATCTCGTTAACCTCTCTAACCGAGAAATGTACGTTAAGCTTATGATTGATGGGATAACGACAAATCCCTTTTCTGCCCGTAGCGCTGATAGCTATCCGAAGCCGCCGCATCGCCTCAAAGATGCCATTATAGAAAATTCCCGGCTTCGGTACGGAACGCCGCGGGCGCGGGTTGAGCAAAAAATTACCGAGGAATGGCTTGGGGGAGCTGATGCGCTCGGGGAACGCATCGCACAGCGGTCTGAACAATCGTTAGGAAAAGTATTGGGTCCGCGGACAAACAGAGAAACGAACCCGCCAAGGCAAGAGCAGGCACGGGAACCACAAGTGCAATCTATTCCTCGGAATGAACCCGTAAAAAAAGAGCGTGATAGGAAAGCAGTTGATATTGACGATTTGCGCAAAGCGATTGAGGATTCGCTAAAAGGCATCGGCGGCGAATAGTTGACGAAGCGCGATGAATTCTTCATACTCATTCTATGAGTCGGATTTTAAATCAGGATATTGTAGATAAGGTTGGCGAGGAAGTGGAACTCGCCGGCTGGGTTAATGCCCGGCGGGACCACGGCAAGCTTATTTTTATAGACCTTCGCGACAGAAGCGGCATAAGCCAGCTTGTTTTTATTCCGCAAAATTTTTCTCCGGATATGTTTAAAATCGCGGAATCTCTGCGATTAGAATGGGTGCTCCACATTAAAGGCAAAGTAAAAGGGCGGCCGAAAGGGATGGAAAATAAAGATATGGGGGAGATGGGCAGATACGAAATCGAGGTTTTAGATATTACATCGCATAACGAAAGCAAAACCCCGCCGTTTGATATTACTACGGACGGCTATGAAGTAAGTGAAGAGGTGCGGATGAAATACCGATATTTGGATTTGCGGCGGGAGCGTTTGAAAAATAATCTGGTGCTGCGCGCGAAGGTTATAAAATTCATGCGCGATTTTTTAACCAAAGGAGATTTTGTAGAGATCGAAACGCCTATTTTAGGGAAATCAACTCCTGAAGGAGCGCGTGATTATTTGGTGCCATCCCGACTAGCTCCGGGAAAATTTTATGCTTTGCCGCAATCGCCGCAGCAATATAAGCAGCTGCTTATGGTAGCTGGACTCGAGCGGTATTTTCAGATTGCGAAATGTTTTCGTGATGAGGATACGCGCGGCGACCGACAACCGGAATTTACCCAGCTAGATTTGGAAATGAGCTTCACCTCACAAGAAGGAATCCTTGCGCTTGTTGAAGAATTATTTACCGAGTTGGTGCGGGTACTTTTGCCCAAGCACCATAGTACAAAAACCCCTTGGCCGCGCCTAAGCTATGCGGACGCGATTAAGAAGTACGGAACGGATAAGCCGGATTTGCGAAAAGACAAAAATGATCCGTATGAATTTGCATTTGCCTTTATTGTAGATTTTCCTATGTTTGAGCGGAACGAAAAAGAAAAAAAATGGGACAGCGCGCATCATCCTTTTACTATGATGAAGCAAGAAGACCTTCACTATTTGGATTCTGGAAAACTCGAGAAAATAAGGGCGGATTCGTATGATTTTGTGCTAAACGGCTATGAGCTCGCAAGCGGAAGTATGCGGATACACGACGCGGCTATTCAAAGGAAAGTTTTTAGCGCTCTGGGTCTTACTGATAAAGAAATCGATGAAAAATTCGGGCATATAATCGAAGCTTTTGGCTTTGGCGCTCCTCCGCACGGGGGTATGGCGCCGGGCATTGATAGATTTGTTATGATAGTGCAGAATGAACCAAATATACGGGAAGTGATTGCTTTCCCTAAAACAGGCGATGGAAGAGATCTCTTGATGGATGCGCCAAGCGAACTCGGTAAGGAGCAACTCAAAGAATTACATATAAAAGTTGATAAAAAGTAAAATCATTAGGTATGGATCCAAAAAAGGAAAAAACACTTGTTATTATAAAGCCCGATGGCATTCAGCGGGGAATGATCGGGGATATTATCAAACGCTACGAGCGGAGCGGCTTGAGGCTTGTTGCGCTAAAACTCACGATACCAGGCGAGAAATTGATTGACGCGCATTATTCAACAGACCCGGAGTGGAAACAAAAAGCAGGAGAAAAGGCAATTGCCGCGTATCATAAAAAAGGCAAAACCCCGCCATCCGAAGATCCAATGGAAGTCGGGCAAACGGTTTTTAATAATTTGCTTAAGTATTTAACTGCTGGTCCGGTTGTCGCAATGGTCTGGCAAGGGATGCATGCGGTTGAGATTGTGCGGAAGATTACCGGCGGCACCGAGCCGTTAACTTCTGACGTGGGCACAATCCGCGGCGACCTTACGATCGACTCCTACGCAATGGCTGATATTGACGGCCGCGCAGTACGGAATTTAATCCATGCGTCAGGCAGCCACGAGGAAGCAGAAGCTGAAATCAAGCTGTGGTTTACGCCCAAGGAAATTCTTAACTACCGCTTAATCAACGAAGCGATTCTCTACGATGTGAATTTGGACGGGATAGTGGAGTAAACAATAAATAAAATATAAAAAATAATAAACACAAAATTTATTATTTATTATCTTTAATTTTTTATTTGACTAAGGATTATCAATGCAGAATGAAGTCTTGCAAGGGGCCATTGACTTTTTAAAATTCCTGCTATAATGAAACTAGCCCTGCCGGAGATTCTTGGACTATTCTATACTACAAGGGAGGGTAAATTTTCCCGACTCTTGGGTCGGGAATGAACCCACCCACCTGGTTACAGCCAGGACAATCAAAAGGCAGGGTTTTTGGATTACGCTTTTAGCCCCCTCGGGCTGTTTTTGTTTTTGGAAAGGTAGGGTACAATGAATCTACTGCACTAAAGCGCAAGGCATTGGAGATACACGAGGCATGGACTACCTTGATGAAATAAAAAACAATTTCAAGTATCTTATAGAGCGCAAGGTACTTTCTCATGCGTATCTTTTCTTTGGCGGAAATGAACGCGACCGGGATTCTATATACTCTTTTGCGATGTCCTTAGCGCATTTTTTGGAGCGGAATGACTTTGCGGTTACGGGGCAACCGCTTGTTGAGGTTCAGGTCATTGAGAAAAAAGGCGAAACAATTGGCATCGATGCAATGCGGGATATGAGGTATTTCCTGTATCAACAGCCGGTTTTTGCTTCGCGGCGTACTGTTGTAGTGCGGGACGCTGAGGCGCTTACTCCCGAAGCGCAAAATGCAATTTTAAAAATTGCAGAAGAGCCGCCGGCGCAGGCACTTATGCTTCTCATTGCCCGAAATGAAGAGAATCTTTACGGGACATTGCGTTCGCGGCTTCAGCGGATATACTTTAGAGCAGTTCCCCAAGAGGAAGGGGAGGGTAAGCGGTATGCGGCAGCACCTTCTTTATTCGACGAGGCGGCGTATGAAGATATGCTTGATGTATCACTCGAGGCGGCTCTCCTTACATTAATGAAAGATCCGCTGGCAAACTGGAAACAAATGAAAGTCCTTCTCCATCGCCTTACGCTTATGAAGCAGTTTACGACAAATAAAAAGCTGCAGGTAAGAGCGATGCGGCAACATCTTCGCTGAGGATCGCGAGAAATAAAAAATAAAATAGCAAAAATAAAAAGTATGGTAGTTATCTCCGATAAATAATTTTAAGATTTTACATTACCATTTTGATATTTTATATTTTATCTTTAATGTTTTATATTTTTTTATGGAACTTTTGAAAGAACTTGAAACTAAAAAAGAAGAGATACTGCGGTATTTAAAAAATCAGCTGTCAGGCATCCGCGGCGGCAGGCCAACAACAAAATTGGTGGAGAGCATTATAGTTGACTATGTTGGGCAAAAGCTCAAAATAGTGCAGCTTGGTTCCTTGAGCGTAAATCTCCCAAGGGAAATCGTGATTTCAGTTTGGGACGGAGCTGCTGTCGGTTCTGTTGCTAAGGCAGTGGAATCAGCGCTCCATGTGCAGCCGGTAACTGAAGGGAATATGGTGCGCGTGAGTCTCCCGCCTTTATCCGAAGAACGGCGTCGGGAGTTCTCGAAAATCGTAAAACAGGAAGCAGAAGAAACCCGTATTAAGCTGCGGACGCTGCGGGATGATTGTATGAAAAAGCTTAAAAAGCAGGAGGAAGAGAAAAAAATGAGCGAGGACGAAAAGTTTAAGCTCAAGGGGAAAATAGAGGAGAGCATCAAAAAAGCAAATCAGGATATTGATGCCTTACTCGACCAAAAAGTAAAAGAAATCAATGAGTAATGTGAGGTCGGATTGATTTTCTCCAGCCATCCGTTAAGAAAACCGTCTCGCAGGCCGAGCGGGCATGGTGCAGAGTCCGCCTCCCTATC
>CAYIFL010000025.1:0-8150 GCA_964362685.1 uncultured Candidatus Saccharibacteria bacterium | reverse complement strand
CGCATGGGCGCAAGCTTTGAGAATTCTTTGAAATCCATTCAGGAGCGGTTAAATCCCAAAGCGATTCCGGTGCAGCTGCCCATTGGCTCTGAAGCAGATTTCGAAGGAGTGATTGATTTAATCAGAATGGAGGCAGTTTATTTTGAGGGTGAACACGGCGAGCGCATTATTCGAAAAGAAATTCCGGAAGCCCTAAAAAGCGATGCAGGGGAACATAATAAAGCACTGGTTGAGGCGATTGCAGAAACCGATGAAAAGTTGATTGAAAAATTTTTGGCTGGGCAAAAAATTGAAGCGAGCGAGCTCTACCCGGTGCTCCGTAAGGCAACGATTCAGAGCGAATTGATTCCTGTTTTCTGCGGATCTGCGCTGAAGAACAAGGGTGTGCAATTGCTTCTTGACGCGGTTTTGGCATATTTGCCCTCACCCATAGACATTGAAGACATTAAGCCGATTACGGGTATCGATCCAAAATCAGGCGCGGAAATTATTCGGCATCCAAAAGATGATGAGCCCTTAGCTGCTTTGGGATTTAAAATTGCGACAGACCCGTTTGTCGGCAACTTAACGTTTTTCAGAATTTATAGCGGCGTGATGAAACGGGGTACCTATATTTTGAACGCATCAACCGGAAATCAAGAGCGGGTGGGACGCATTGTGCGCATGCACGCGAATCATCGCGAAGAAGTTGAGGAAATGTATGCCGGAGATTTAGGCGCGATTGTAGGACTTAAAAATACCACAACCGGAAACACGCTCTGCGATCCAGACCACCCGGTTATTCTCGAAAAAATTACCTTTCCGGAACCGGTTATCTCGGTGCGCATTGAGCCAAAAACAAAAGCTGACCAGGAGAAAATGGGTATCGCGATGCGGCGTCTTGCGGAAGAAGATCCGACCTTCCGTATTTCCGGGGATCAAGAGACTGGCGAGACGATTATCTCCGGCATGGGCGAACTGCACCTCGAAATTTTGGTTGATCGGATGAAGCGCGAATTCGGCGTTGAAGCAAATGTTGGGAGGCCGCAGGTTGCCTACAAAGAAACGATTAAGGGCGAAGCAGAGGCCGAAGGGAAATATATCAAGCAGTCAGGCGGCCGCGGGCAGTATGGCCATGTGTGGCTTAAGGCAGTAAGCCAAGAGCGTGGCAAGGGCTTTGCCTTTATTAATAAAATAAAAGGTGGTATCATTCCACAGGAATTTATTCCGGCAGTTGAGAAAGGGGTTAAGGAAGCAGTAGATAAAGGGGTTATTGCCGGCTATCCGATGATTGATCTGGAGGTAACGCTTTTCGACGGCTCATTCCACGAAGTTGATTCTTCGGAGATTGCCTTTAAAATTGCCGGTGCGATGGCGTTGAGCGAAGCAGTAAAGCGCGCGAAGCCGGTTATTCTTGAGCCCATTATGAAAGTGCAGTCTATTGTGCCGGTTGATTTTATGGGAGA
This sequence comes from uncultured Candidatus Saccharibacteria bacterium, assembly GCA_964362685.1. Taxonomy (GTDB): domain Bacteria; phylum Patescibacteriota; class Minisyncoccia; order UBA6257; family UBA9933; genus CAYIFL01. The sequence goes on along the minus strand of CAYIFL010000025.1, from coordinate 6,705 downwards.
TACGGTAGGCGATTTGAACGCAAAAAGAGGTCGGGTTGAAGCAATTGCTGACCGGGTAAATATCAAAGTCATTGATGCCAAGGTGCCCCTATCTGAAATGTTCGGCTACGCGACAAAAATTCGGTCTATGACCCAGGGCAGAGGCAGTTTCACAATGGAGTTCAGCCATTACGAAGAAGTGCCAAAAAATATTGAGCAGCTGATTGTAGAAGGCAAGCAAAAATAGACTAGAATTATGAATTACACCATCGATGCAAAAGGAAAACGGCTCGGGCGGTTGGCATCAGAGATAGCCGTGATTTTGCAAGGAAAGAAAAACGCCAACTACGAGCCGCGCCTTGAAGGAGAGGATAGCATTGTTGTAAAAAATAGTGACCGTATGGAAGTGACCGGCAGAAAAATGAAACAAAAAACCTATTATCGCCATACGACACAGATTGGCCATTTAAAAAAGGAGACGATGGCGATGGTGTGGGAGAAAAAGGGACCGAAAGAAGTTCTGCGCCGGGCGGTAATGGGCATGCTTCCGAAAAATCGATTACAGATTAGAAGGATAAAGAGACTTACTATTGAGTAATAACACGAATACGCAATCGAGGCATATGGAAAAATCAATAAAACCTAAAAAAGCAGCAAAGACAGAAAAGGAAAAGATAATACCAGCTGCCCCAAAGGAACGCTATTTTGAGGCAGTTGGCAGAAGAAAGGCTTCGGTTGCGCGCGTGCGGCTCTACACAAAGCGGAGCGGTTTTGAAGTAAATAACCGGAAACTAGAGGAGTACTTCCCGATGCTTTCCCTGCAGAGGAGAGTCGAAAGCCCGCTTCTTAAGATGAAAATTACGGACAAACTGGGAGCAACCATTAAAGTCCATGGCGGGGGACTTACCGGACAAGCAGAAGCAATCCGCTTGGGAATTGCCCGGGCACTCACGAAATTCAATCCGGAATTCAGAAAAAGGTTAAAGCGTTTTGGCTTACTAACCCGTGACGCCCGCGTTGTGGAACGCAAAAAATACGGCTTGAAGAAAGCCCGAAGAGCGCCACAATGGAAAAAACGTTAGTTTTTTCCTAATTGTGGCGGTAGAAGGGGGGTCAAAACTTTTATAGTTTTGACGGGTATTGCGAGTTGCGAAGCAACGAGTAGGATACCCAGGAACGGGGAAACTAGTTTCCCCGTGTGGGAAATTGTAAAGCGATTTCAAAATTATAAAAACAAAATGTAATCGCTTCGCCCTCAATGAGCAATCTTTTATAAAAAGATTGCGATTGTAAGGCGTAAAACCGACGGGTTTTAAGGAGTTCCGATGAAATCGGAACGACCCCACAATGGAAAAAGCGGTAGCTTCACTATGACAATGACCATGACGATGACCGGTTGACGCGTTGTCATAGTTATCAGTCAAAGGTCATCATAAAACGACACCGTGGTTTCTCAAAAAAACGTATTATTTGTCCTTGTGTGCATTGCTGCTCTTCATTTTGTGGCAACCTTTTTCTATTGGTACTGGACCTACCGTTGGATTGATATGCCTATGCATTTTTTGGGCGGATTCTGGGTTGCTATGGCCTTTTTCTATTTCCTCTATCCAAAAATACATTTTACTGAATACTCTGTACTCAGTACCGTACTACTCGCACTTTCTTTTGTAGTTTTTGTTGGCGTGCTGTGGGAGTTCTACGAGTTCCTCTATGATTTTTTTGTAACAAAAAGAATATTTACGGATCAGAATCTCTTTGGCGCCGCGATGAGGATTGATATGATCAAAGATTTGTTTTTTGATCTCTTTGGCGGTTCAGTTTTCACTATGTTTTTTTTGAGAAAGAATGTAAAAGAACCTTATATCGGGAATCGATAGAGCGAGCTATTTTTCACGCTATACACAAAATCAGAGTTTTTGTCATAGTAAAACGCATCTCCCGGAATTTCCTTCAAAGCGTAGTCGTTATTCGGCAAGCGGTCGTCAATTTCTTTAAGGTGTAGGGCGCCCGCATAGCCCATAAGGATATGATATGAATCCTTGTGCCACATGATAGTGCGCGGCTGCTCCGCAAGTTCGAATGCGATGATATCTCCCCGCTGTTTTGGATTGTCCGCATCAACGTCATCAAGAAAAAGAATTTGCAGTTTTTTATTAGACGAGAGAAAAGCGAGTTTCCTGCCGTCGGGTGAAAATGCAAAATCCGTAATAGCACTCGCGGCTTTTTTCATTGTATTTTGCGTGAGATCAATAAGATAGATGGCATGCTCGCTATCCAGGAGCACTATGCGATTCTGCGTTTGTGCTACCTCTATGTCTGTAAATCGTTGGCTTGACGAAGCAGTTTCCGGGAATGCGAAAACTTGGTTTTCATTTTTAAGCACTAGATTCCAGGAATAAAGGGCATAGACTGCGGAAGAGGAACTCGTATTTTTTCTAAGGTAATAGACGCTTGAGCCCTGCACATTCCATGCAATGGGCCGGTTCTTTTGTATTGTTTCCGCTGTAAGGCGCAACGTATCTAAAATGTACAATCCCTTAGTGCTTTCAATAATGAGTTTATTCGGATCAAACGAATGGGGTGCGATGCGCACAATAGCTTCGCTTGTTTTGGCGGTATTCGCAAAATTCACATTGATGTTAAAAGCAACTGCGGGATTAGTTACGTCGTACACATAATAGGTTTTGCTTTTTGTATCCTGTATGATAATTTTTTTGCCGGTATTCGTGAGAACTTCAATATGTTCTCCGCGCAGCCGAGAGGCAGAAACCAGTTCCTCTTTGATGGTTTTAGGAACTAGAACGATGTGCAGGGCTTGGGTAACAAGCTGTGGTTCGACTTTCAAATTTTTTACCCACGGGAAATATCCTTCTTTTTTAATCTCGACCCGATATGTTTTTGGAATGAGATTGGGGATGAGTGTCCCTTGTTGAATAAATCCGGATTGATCGCTAATATCTTGGCCATCGACCCGTATGGCGACGTCGCGGGGCGACGTTCGGATAAAGATTCCTCCTGTTTTTTCAAGATTAAATGTGCAATGCAAGGGGTCGCGTATGGTGCAGGATTGTAGATCAAGCCGCCATCCCTGGGAATAGAGCGTGATCACGGTGCCTGCCGCAAGAAATAAGAGGAGTAGGCCCCAAAATAAAAAACGCCTTGTCCGAAGTGTCATATCTCCGTAGCATACTCCTCTCCTTGAATTTTTCAAGAAAACAGGATAATGTGATACCAATCAACAAATGCATGCGAATGATACGAATAGATACGAATCGTATTTGTAGATTCGGATGCATTTGTAGTTTCGGATCGGTCATCATGTCTAAATTTATTATCGAAGGGAAAAAGCCGTTGTCTGGGGAAATCCGAGTGGTCGGGGCAAAAAACGCAGCCCTAAAAATTTTCCCCGCTGTTTTTTTGACGGATGAACCGATGCGCGTAGTGAATGTCCCGGACATAGAAGACGTAAAGCGCGCGGAAGAAACAACAAGGGCCTTAGGGCATGAAGTGAAAAAGATAAACGATCATGAAATAGAGCTGCAGGCAAAAAATAAGAGGTGCATCGACTTGCCGGAATCGCTCGTAAATAAATTCCGGGCATCCATTATGTTCGTTGGACCAATGCTTGCTTCCTGCGGAGAAGTTTCCTTTCCTCATCCGGGCGGGTGTGTGATCGGCGCTGGTACGCGGCCGATTGATAAATTTCTCGAGGGGTTCAAAGAAATGGGAGCGCGTATTGAGACAAAGGGGGATACTTATCATCTGTCTGCAAAAAAATTGAAAGGAGCAACGATATTTTTTCCGAAGATTACCGTTACGGGAACCGAAAGCTTGATGATGACTGCGACAATTGCTGACGGCGTAACCATCCTAAAAAACTGCGCTATGGAGCCGGAAATTCCGGCGCTCGCGGCATATTTAAATAGCGTTGGAGCGAAAATTGAAGGCGCGGGAACCACGACTATTCGTATAACCGGGGTCAAAAAACTGCATGGCGGAACATATACCATTATTCCTGACCGAATCGAAGCAGGCACCTTTGCGATTTTAGCAGCCGCGGCAGCGCAGAATAAAATTACGATAACGAATATAATACCAGAGCACGTGGAAGCGTTATGGACATTTTTTGATCGAATCGGTGTGCGTTATTCGCTGGGAGCATCGAGTGTTACGATTCATGCACAGCAAAAGCTTAAGGCGTATGATCTCACGACGCATGAGTATCCTGGATTTGCGACAGATTTGCAATCGTCGTATACGGTTTTAATGACGCAAGCGCATGGCGCGAGCTTGATCCACGAAACAATATATGATAGAAGATTACTTTACACTGATTTGCTTGTGCAGATGGGCGCGAATATACTGATGGCTGATCCGCATCGCGTTATGGTAACCGGGCCAACAGAGCTCTCCGGCAAAAAACTCGTGAGTCCGGACATTCGCGCGGGCATTGCTTTAATCATCGCAGCCTTGATAGCAGAAGGAAAAACCGAGATTGATAATATCTACCAGGTTGACAGGGGATATGAAAAGTTGGATGAGAGGTTAAGAGGGATAGGGGCCGATATTCAAAGAATAAATAATAAATAAAATATAAAAAATAAAAAGTTTATTATCTATTATTTTTAATTTTTTATCTATCAAACATGTTTACCCGTAAAATCGGTATAGATTTAGGGACAGCCAATACAATCGTCTTTGTGCCCGGACGCGGTTTTATTATTAACGAACCAACCATCGTTGCCTTGAATGTTCCGGAGAATACCGTGCTTGCAGTCGGCAAAGAAGCAAAGGAAATGGTGGGAAGAACTCCTGCTGACATTGTGCCGTATCAGCCGCTGAAGTCAGGCGTTATCGCTGATTACTATATAACAAAGGCAATGCTCAAATATTTCATAAACAAAGCGCGTGGCCGTTTTAATTTAATAAAGCCGGATGTGGTTATTTCTGTTCCTGCGGGCATTACGCAAACTGAACGCCGCGCTGTCATAAATGCGGCCCGGGAAGCAGGAGCACGGGAAGCGCATGTGGTTCGGGAGCCGATTTTAGCCGCGCTAGGCGCGGATATTCCCATAAATTCCTCTTCGGGAAATATGATAGTTAATATCGGTGGCGGCACCTCTGAAGTTGCGGTGGTTGCCCTGGGAGGCATCGTGTGCTGGGCGAGCTTGCGGATTGCGGGCAATCGGTTTGATCAGGCAATTATGGAGTATCTCCGCAAAAAATACTCTTTGGCGATCGGAGAGCAGACTGCTGAAATGATTAAAATAGAAATCGGATCAGCGCTTGTCACAAAACCGCGCTTAGAAACGCAGGTCCGCGGACGGGATTTAGGGAGCGGTCTGCCGAAAGATTTGACCATAAATTCGAATGAGATTGCCGAGGCTTTGAACCCGCATTTACTTGATATTGTTGCGTCAATCCAAAAAGTCTTTAACGAAACACCTCCGGAGCTTGTAGCTGATGTAATGGAGAAAGGAATTATTCTATCAGGCGGTGGAGCGCAATTAGGCAATCTGGCGGATTTCTTTCGGGGTACCTTGGGTGTGAATGCCTATGTTGCAGAGGAGCCGCTATTCTGTGTTGCAAAAGGAGCAGGCTTAATTTTAAGTCACTTGGATGTGTATAAGAGATTGTTGCTTACGAAAACATAAGCGGAGCGGTTAATTGTGGATGTTTTTGAACACGCGAGGTAGCTAGTAGTCGGGCTGCTGGGAGTCGAACCCAGGCCGCGCGCTCCCAAAGCGCGTATACTACCGTTATATTACAGCCCGTTATCATTGCATTATACCCATTCTCTTGAGTTTTTCCACTCTGCTTAATTCTTTTATTCTGTTATACTATATACATGAAACTTAATGAATGCATTAGAAAATAAGGAGACATACCCTTATGGAGCAGCAGAATCAAAGAAAACATATACTCATTGTTGAGGATGAGCGGCTTATCGGAGAGCTTTTTATGGATTATCTCGCGCCCGAAGGTACATGGGATGTTGAATTGGCAGAAACCGGAGAAAAGGGTCTGGAGAGGATGCGCGCCGCAAAACCAGATATTCTACTTCTTGATATTCTACTTCCAGGCATAGATGGATATGAAGTATTGCGGCAGGTAAAGGCGGATCCGGATTTAGCAGAGATTCCGGTGCTTATTCTCTCGAATCTCGGACAAAAAGATAAGATTGCTAAAGGGCTGAGCCTTGGTGCGGAGGACTTTTTAGTAAAAGCCGATTTGGAAGTCGATGAGATACGAAATAAAATAAACATGATATTGAAAAAAGGTCGCGCAACGAAGATATAGCTTATGCAGTCACCAATAAAAAATTCTCACATTATTATCATTGCTGGAGTATTGGTGGTTATCGGGGCAATAGCATTCTCATTTTTCCAGGTTTTTCAGGCAACGCCGCCGGAAATCCCCAAACCGTCGAGCGTGCTTAGAGAGCCAAAGACCATCGGGATAATGTACTTCAGACAACAAGCGGATGCTGTTGCGGGGCTTAAAGAGGGGCTCAAGGAGTTGGGGTATACCAATATCACCTACGGGGAGTTTCCTCCCATGCCGACAGATGACAACGTAGCGAAGACAACTGCCGAATACACGAAAACGCTTCTGAAAGAAAAGGCGGATCTTATCTTCACGCCGCTTGAATTTCAGGCGATCGGGGCAATTGCGACCACAAAGGAAATGGGGAACAATACACCGATCGTCTTTGTATCGCAATTT
>CAYIFL010000024.1:0-8254 GCA_964362685.1 uncultured Candidatus Saccharibacteria bacterium | reverse complement strand
GCCGATAAACGGCCAGATGCCGGCATTTAGATAATTAAACGGCTCGCGCGCTTCGCAGTCCTCAAAATAATCCTGCCACTCGCGCGAACCGCGTTTCAAAGGCGGATAGATTGCTTTGCAGGGGAAGGGCTTATCAATTTCTTGCTTTTCGATATGCGCCAAAATGCTATTTGCGATTTTTGGCGTTGCGAGTCCAGACAAAATTGCCATCAGATTTCCAAAGGTATCAAACCAATACCCTTGTTCTTTAAATTCGTTGTGCGCTTTCCATCGCCACGGAAGATAATAGCCCAAGCGCGGTTCAAAAAGCGCTAGGTATTTCTCTATTTCACCATTTACGATTTTTTTAATATGCTCGGCGCGCTGGGTATCGCCATCAAGCTTTAACGCAAGATAATGAAGGGCTTGGGTAGATAAAACCCTCCCGTATTTATGTGGAAACGCATCCTGCCAATCGCCAGTGGGCTGCTGAACGATTAAGCCGTCTTCATTTGGGTCTTGATACTTGAGCCATAGTTTTGCGGCATCAATACTTTTTCGATATTTTTTAAGGAGAGAGGAATCGCGGTAAGCATTTTTGTACACATGGTGCCCGATTATATACCAGAGCGGCGCATCAATGGAGTTGAAGGTTACATCTGATTTGCGTTCGGTATTGTAGCTTCCCACGGCATTCGGAATATTGCCAAGAGGCGATTGATATTTTGCTAAAAGTTCTAAGCTTTTCCGGAATGGCTCTTTAAATTTTTCGTGAACCAAACTCGCCCCTAAAGAGGTAATCATGCTATCCCGTGCCCAGGTTGCTTCATACCCGCCCGGAAGCCCGGAGGCATAGAATCCGGTTTTTTTGGCACAGTGCTCGAGAACGATAATTGCCTGTTTGCAAGCCTTTTCAATCATAGGGATAACACGAATCAATAAATTAACACGAATGCCACAAATAATGTAAAGCCCACCACGAATAGGGCTACACGAATACATTCGTGGCATTAGTGTGCGTCTGTAGATTCGTGTTGCATGACTTCCTCTAAGGCCAGCCGTGCCATCAGATACGAAATAGTTGATTCCGCGCCTTCGTTCAGGTTGATTGCATATTGCCCCACGCCGTCATGGCAGCCGCCGGTTGCCTCATCATACACCATCTGGCTCAAATTGTTTTTGCCCAAAAACCACTGGAATGCGCGAAACGCATCTTCGAGCTCCCGTCGGTCTTTAGTTGCTCGGTATGCCACAATCTTGGTTTCAACCATCGTTGCCGCATCTTCCGGTTGCTGGTCAAAATACGAACGCTGTTTGTTTCTGAAGTACCATCCGTTCTGCCCAATCGGCGCATAATAATTTTTAAGAAAGGTTATATGGGTCAAAAAGTCCAGGGTTGCAGTTGCGACTTTAAGATATTTTTTCCGCTTTAAGAGATCATACGCATAAAATAGCGATTCAGGCAATTTGCTGTTTGAATAGGTCAGTTGGTCCTCAAACCAATTCCATTCTTTTGAGTAGTAATTTTCGTAGAGTGCAACTTGCCGATCCGCGAGCTTCCGGAAAATCTGCTCTAAAGATTTTTTCGGGAATCTTTTAAGATACACATAGAGCCCGTTCATCGCAAAGGCAATAGCCCGAGGCGATTTGAGGCGAGGAATAATTTTCAAGGATTTTGAAAAGAGGCGATGCGCTTCGCTGTGGATTTCTTTTGGAAGAAAATCGCTCGCGGTCGCGTATCCCAGAGCCCAGACCGTTCTTCCGAACACATCTTCATCGTTGGTTTTGTCTTTCTGCTTCCGGGATGAAACAATATTCGCGAAATAGCCGTCGGGGCGCTTCACGAATTTTATGAAGCGCAAATAGGTTTTGAGCACGGGAATGAGCCCTGGCTCCGGTTTTGCTTTGTACCGGCGGATGACCGTGATGAGCGCCCGGGCATTGTCATCGGTGCTATAGCCGTAGCGCGGCGCGGGTTTGCTGTACTTCGCATGGTGCAAGATGCCAAAAGAGTCCGTCATGCGCATCAAATGGTCGAATTTTATCTCCGGCAATTTATCTTCTTCTTGTTCGATATCGGCGTACTTTTTGAAAACACCGAAGTAGCGCGTTGCCACATTGGGCCAAATCATATGCCGCGATTTTTCATATGCCGCCTCACTCATTGATTTCATCATTTTGGAGTCGCCTACTATTTCCGAAACCGCAGCCGCAATCTGCAGGTGGTTTAGAGGATCAACGAGGCGGCCGTTCGAATCATCAATGATGTATTTCGCGTATTCGCTCTTTGTGCTCACAATAGGCCTTCCGGCGCCTAGGGCATATGCCATCGAGCCGCTCACGGATTGTTTAATATCGGGGTTCGCAGAGATATACACATCCGTGGCGCGAAGGTACTGGATAATTTCCGCGAGCGTGACGTATTTGTTATAAAATTTTACGTGGTTCCGAAGGCCCAGCTCATCCACTTCTTTAATCAGCGAGTTGCGGTAGGTTTCGCCAAATTCTTTTGCCACGTGCGGATGCGTTGCGCCGACAATGAGATAGAGCACATCCGGAAATTTTTTTACGATCTTCGGCAAAGCGCGGATCGCGTATTCGAGTCCTTTATTCGGGCTGATCATGCCAAACGTGGTCAAAATCGTTTTTCCCTTGAGCCCCAGCTCTTCCTTAGCCGCATCGCTTGATTCAAAAGGAATTTGCGGAATGCCGTGTGGGATGATGACGATTTTTGATTTGGGGAGAGCATATTCATTGATGAGTACGCCCTCGGAAAATTTGTTCATCACAATAAGGGCTTTAGACATTCCGGAAATTGCCCGTACCACATTCCGCAACTTTTCATCCGGATTCGACAGAACCGAATGGAAGGTTACCACAATCGGCTTTTCGATTGCCTGGAGAAACGGGATGAGATAGTCGCCCCAATCGCCGCCAAAGATGCCGAATTCATGCTGGATATTAATGAGCTTGACGTCGTCTCTTTTATTGATATTTCTCGCAAGCGCGACATAATGTTCAAGTTCGGTTGAAGTAATCTGGTGAGAAACGAGATTATTGTAGTTGTATAAGCTGGTTGGCTGGTCGTTTAGGGCAACCACGCGCGTTTTTACAAGAGGATTCCATTTTATATTTAAGGCAAGCGTGAGGTCCTGCGTAAAGGTGGCAATGCCGCACTCGCGCGGCGGATAGGAGCCGAGCTGCAGGATATAATTTGTTTCTGTTTTTGGTTTTGGACGTTCCATACTATAATTAAAAATTCAGAATTAAGAATTTTCGGATGTTCTTAGGCGATTTCTTTGTGGCGTTTGAGGTCGTTAAGCAGTTCCTTTAAGCTCATTTTTGCAACGCCAATTAATTTATCAGCTGCGCCGTAATACACATAGAGATCGTCGCCGAAGAGCGCGGTTCCGGTTGGGAAGACTACGTTATTCACAAATCCTTTTGTTTCCCACTCTTCTTCCGGAGAAAAAAGCGGATAGTCGAGCCGGCCGATAACTTTTAGCGGATCATTTTTGTCGAGGAGCGCTGCGCTCGCGCGATACACTCTGCTTTTGTTTAATTCTTCAACCGTGTGAAAAATCAAAAGCCAGCCATCTTTTGTTTCGATGGGGGGCGCGCCGCCGCCGATATTCCGTGATTCAAACCAGAATTTATTTTCAAGCAAAACAAACTGATCAAGCGTTTTCAGATATTCCCGCCAGTAATTTTCATCTTCGATTTGTTCGAGTGTGTCGAAGTATATGATTTGTATATCGGGTAAAATGCGGTGAATCAAGGCGTAGCGGCCATTTATTTTTTTCGGAAAAAAGAACATATCTTTTTCCCAGACGAGAATATCTTTACCCGCGCCTTCTTCGTAATACGCCTGGAACATAAAGTAGCGATCCTTCAATTTTTCCCCCCGGACAATTGTTCCAAGCTCTTCGTAGGTTATCTCCGGGCTGATGACCGCCTTTTCCGTAAAGTGCTTCAAGTCAGTGCTCGTTGCGTATGCCGTCTGGGCGTTTTTGCCGTCATGCACCACGTAGGTCATAAAATAGGTATCGTCGATTTTGACCACGCGCGGATCTTCCACCCCTTTGCTCTCGTGCTCGTGCTGGCGTTCGATGAATGGGTGATCAGAGCGTTCAATTACTTTGGTCGGGCCTTTGAGTTTTGCGTAGCCGATACTTGAATTGAACTCATCGTCAATCGCGCGATAGAACATATGGATATATTCTCCTTCTTGATAAATTCCCGGATTCAAGACTGATTTTTTTTCGAATGGATTTTGGGTTGGTTCGAGCACCACGCCCAGCTTCTCTACTTTTACATTTTCTTCCATTGCTCCGGTGTTAATTATTGATTGTGTATATATTGTAGCACGGATTTTCATCCGCGAGCAATGCTCTGCGGTGTGGAAAGGTCGCCCCGGAGCGGAGGCGGAGATAAAAAAGGCCCGGCGTCTTCGGATGACGCACGGGCATGGCAAGATCTATGGTTGAGTGCGCTATTCAGCTTGTTTTAGACCTGCCACCGCGCTGTAATTGCTGGGATTAGGGTAGCCAGTATAGTCTCTCTCGCGGATCGATATCCATGTAAGCCGATCGCAGCTTGGGCATACTCCATTTTTTCCACCCACCACAAGTTCTTCTTTGCTGAAATCGAGCATCGGGAGGGGGGTGGGGTAACGGCAGTCTGGAAATCGGCAGAATTGTCCAAAGGAAATAATCATTGATTTCTCCTCCTCGTGAAAAATTGCGTTATGCAGTTCTCAAGTTGCGAATACTGAACATTCAGCTGTTTTTAGTATACCATCTACTTTAGCTATAGTCAAATTGCCCGGTTGAAAAGTGGATAAGTGGGTGCGTGGTACATTTTTTCGCGGTCCGAAAAGCGTTATACTAAAAGCACCTATGACTCCCGGCTACGAAAATTTAATTGACACTCTCATCCGCGACGGTTATTTGAAAACTCAGGAATACATCGAAGCATTCAAGGTAATTGACCGCGCTGATTTTGTATTGGAGGAAGATAAAGAAAGCGCCTATGTGAATGCGCCGCTCTCGATTGGATTTAACCAGACGATTTCTCAACCGTTGACCGTTGCATTTATGATTGAGCTCTTGGGACCGCGACCGCGGGAAAAAATCTTGGAGATCGGTGCGGGAAGCGGATGGCAGACCGCGATCCTTGCGGAGATTATTAGTGAGCAAGGCGCAGATGCGCGATCTGATGAAAATGAGGACAAAGCGAGTAGCTCTTCAACCATAATCCGCGGGCCATTAGTAGTTGCAATTGAAAGAATTGAGGAGCTGAAGCAAATGGCAGAGCGGAATGTGGAAAAGTATGGATACATGAGTAAGGGAATAGTGCGCATTGTGAAAGCAGATGGGTCCAAGGGCTATAGAAAAGCCGCGCCGTATGATAGAATAATTGCAGGAGCAGCAAGCGCGGGTGCGATACCGGAGGCATGGCGCAAGCAATTAAAAATCGGCGGCAGAATTGTGAGTCCGGTTGGGCAAAGCATTGTAGTCATCGATAAACTTTCAAAAACCGAATACGCCCAAAAAGAATATTTCGGATTCAGTTTTGTGCCGCTTATAAAAGAGTAAAATCTATGGCAAAAAAGAGAGCATCTCAAGGCGAAGGAGCGTCTAGCCAAGAAGGAGAAGAGCAGGGTAAGTCAGGATCAGGGCGGAGAGAAAGAAGGCGAGCTCAATCTGATAAGGCGCGAGTAGAAATAGAGGCGAGAAGGAGAGAGGGCGAGGAAGAAGTGAAAATAAAAGGTTCTTCAGAAGAGGGTGAACTTAGCAGTGAAGCATTAGTAGCTAACCTTCAAGAGATGCAAAAAACGTATCATGAGGCGTTTGTGAAAGATACCGCAGAAAAGCTTCCGGATACGCAAACAGCGCATGAACTCCGTGATGAGGCATATACTACGTATATAAATGCTTTGCGGCAAGCCAAGGGTGCTGAATTAACCGAAGAGGAGATTCGAGCTGAAGCGCAAAAAATAATAGATGCCGTGGATGTATCGATAAACGGGACGCCGACAACGGAGCCAAAAGAATCAGAGCCGCAGGAATTTACACTAGAGCAAAAAGCCTTAATGAGAGAAAAAACCGAAGCGCTTATTGCGGCGAACGAAACCCGTTTCCAAAAATTTATCGAAAACAAAAAACAAGACAATCCAGAGGCGTTTGCAAGGTTTAAATCAGCATATGAAGAACTATTCAGTTATAAAAAAAATTTAAGGCCGAATGTGCCAGATATAATTATTAACTCTGATATTGATCGGATTTTGCTTACAGAAGATAGAAGGCATCGCGATCAACTTCGGGAAGCCGAAGCAAAAGCCGAGCGCGCACCTTTACCAGGAGCATCACCTTCGCCCGAACCGACTCCACCACCCATTCCGCAATCTCCCGAACCGCCTAGAGCTCCATCGCCAACTCCGCGCATAGAAGTAACTCCAGAAAAAAGAGAACAAATCGACGATTTAAAAGAACGGCTTATAGCAACGCTTGGCTATAGAGAACTTTCTTATTTAGAAGAGGAGGGTCCTTATCCGACTCGAAGTGTTAATGCTATTAAACGAAAATTAGTAGATATAGGTATACCACCGGAAGAATTACAACAAGCGCTTAAGGCAGGTGAAGATATATTTTCGAGGAGAACCGCAAGAGGGGGGGATAGAAAAAAAGAAGCCATAAGGCATTGGTCACGCATTTGGTCAAAAGAAAAAGCAGAGAAAAAAGGAGCTGCGGCAAGGTTGGGAGAGCAGGAAGAAATAAGTGAACTGGTTGATGTCGCTTTAGATTTTAGTAGATGGTCTCTGAAAATTCGGGAAGGAACAGATGAAGAGGGAGAAAAGAGGGCGGCCTTAAATCGTGAACGGGTACAAAGAAAACTTATAGAACAATTTGGATTGGACGAGGATACCCTAAAAACATTAGAAAATGTTTCTGCTGAAAGGGATCAAGTAAGGCAAGCCCTACGCTCGTTTTTGATCACAAAAGAACGAAAGATCGGTCCTGTTACGCTTGAAGAACATGAAAGGGAGCTTCAAGAGAAAGCCTTGGAGAGTGCTCGACAACATGGCATCGCGCGATGGAAGGCAGAACGTCCTGATCTTTCGGATGAAAAAATCTCGGCGATTGTTGAGGGCGATCTGCTTTTGATTCAAGATGAAATTCGTAAGCAGATAGATGAGAGATTCAAAAACGTATAAAAGTTTGTAGTTTTATGGAAGCAAATTCCGGACAAGAAGTTACTCGAGGTCAGATTCGTGAGGAAATGCGTTTGCGCGCTTTGGCGGCAATTAAGGGTGATTTAGGAAAAGAGGTTCCGACAACTCCTGAACCACTAGCTCCTGTGCCCGCACCTGTACCTATGCCAGAGCCGCTCGTGCCTGAACCCGAGCCTTCACATGTGCCACCTTCAGTCGAAATCCTTCCGGATCCCTATAAAGATCTCCCTGAAGATATCCAAGATCGTATTGAGGAAATTAGAACCTCAGCTTTAAGCGATATAAATTTTAACGCTGGTAAAAAATGGCTAGCCGAGATGCTACGCACCTATTTTGAGAGTAAAAACCAAGATCCACAAAAACAAATTGATCGCATTATTAATGATTTAGATGACGATAGGAAAAGACGTAGAGAAAGCAAACTTAGAGCAGATGCAGAGCGCGTTGAACCCGCATCAAAGCTCCCAGTTGTTCCAGAGGTAATTTCGCCACGGCAGGAATCTGAAGAGATTCGATCTTCGGTCCCAGAAAAAACACCTCGCGAAGTTTTGGAGGAAACCCGTTCTGCCTACTTCGAAAAATATAAAGCGCATCTCAAGGCAAATCCGCCGCGGCTTTCTCATTTAAGAAAAATTTTAGGAATATCGCAAAAAGAAATCATATTGCCTGAAGAAGTTGAAGCTCTAAAAGCCCAATATGAGAATTCGAAAGCAAGCTATGCGCAGGCAAAGTATGAAGAAAAAGAAAAAGAATTAGTGCGTGAGCGCGTACATAACCTTGATGAAGAGCTCACAAAATATCAGCTAAAGGACCTTTACAAAGAGCTTGTTATCGATGAACGCGCGCTTTTCAAGCAGGCGCAAGCCGAAGTGGTATCGCCAAAAGACAAAAGTAGAATTACGAAACTGTTTGAATTTTGGGATAGAAGAGGTAGATGGGAAAAACTTATTATTTCTCGATCAGCGTTGCTTTTAGGAACGGCTGGCTATGCGGCCTTGACCGGCGGCAAGCTGGACTTCGACAACCTCAAACGCAAATTCG
>CAYIFL010000023.1:0-8311 GCA_964362685.1 uncultured Candidatus Saccharibacteria bacterium | reverse complement strand
TGTTTTGCTTTTATTCCAGCCCAGCCCCCGCCTTTTCCTGCCCAGCCCTTGAATCTCTTTGCGCCGCCTTGTGCTAACTTCACCCCGATATCCCCTCCCATAATGCCGAATTTGTTTGCGACAAAAATCCCACCATAGAGCAATGCGATAATCACAAAAAATTCTGCGGAGTAGCGCAGAAAACCGCCTTGCACGCCTATGAGAGTCGCCTTGTTAAGAACAAGACCAGCGCCACCCCCTTCTGCCGCCTTAATACTAGAGAGTTCATTCGCCTGGAGGTTCGCCGCGGTCTTAACAGCTAAATAGACAAAAAACAGGACCGCGGGCGCGAAGAAATTCCAGCGCAAAAACTCACTCCACCATTTTTTCCAGTATTGCGCAGTGTAAGGGAAAATCCAAAAAAGCCAAACAATAGGAGATAAAATAAATAGAAAAACTAGAGCTATAGCGCGGATTAAAAGCATCACGAATAAAGTGAAAAGCGCAAAAATAGCTAAAAGCGAAAAGATGATGATAAAAATAAGGCTTGCAAACCACTTCAACAAAGCTCCAAAATCTAATCCTTTAATAATGCTTGCGAAAATCCCAGGATCTTGAGGAGCTGCAAGCCCTTGCGGCTGTATGGCGTTCGCAAGGGCATTGCTTAAACTATTTGCTGTAGTTGCCTGAAGAAAAAAGTTTGTAAATATATCTGAGACGCTTAAAAATGCACCGGCAATAACTAAGCTGAAATTTACAAGAAGCGCGGCGATAATCAATTTCCCTAGCATCTGCTTCATCGAATAACTTTGGAGCTGAAATATCGTCGCAAATGCCATAACGATTATAGCAACTACAAAACCGAGGTTTGCAAAATTCAGCATTATTTTCCAACCGGTTTTCACTGCCTCAAGGGTTAAAACATCACGGCCAAGCTGTACAGCCCAATCAACCATTGAAGCTGTCCACGTCATTAACTGTGCTGTTACACTGACGACGTAATACGCAACAGTTCCTATTTGAAGCTGTGTCTTTTTTTGCTCGCTTTCCCCTCCCGCGCCGCCGGCACCTGCGCCGCCGGCTGGAGCCGCAGTTACATTAGCGCCATTTGGGCCGCTTTGTATGGGCTGGCCATTAGGGCCAATAGCGTTCGGATTAACGCCGCTCAAAGCGTCCGCAGGAGTATTTATATCAACGGTCTGCGCAAAAACATTACTAACGGTAAAAACCGCTACTATAAAAATCAATCCTAAAATTATTTTTTTATATGTTGTCATCGTCATTGTTATGGTTTGTATGTTTTATGCTCTATGCTCCATGTTTAGTGTTCCATGTTCCATGTTTACGGCACTTGCTGATTCTGCGCACCACATTGCGCTTGCCTGGTTTGGATTTCTGTCAAAAGCAATTGTTTTGCTGCAAGTTCCTGATCAGCTGCAGCGCGGGCTGTGCCATCCAAAATCTGCCCTCGGAAACTCGCGGTATTGTACTGGTTATAAATCTGCTGGTACGCGCCGAACGTACCCGACCCCGCAATGCCGCTCGTTGATTGATTGATTTGCGTGATGCCGGATTGCAGATTATTTACATCAGCCGTTAAAGCAACCACATCATTTGTTAATCGTGTCACTTCACTTTGCGCATTTGCGACTTCAGCTGAAGAAACTGGGTTTGAACAAGTAAGCCCTTGCACATTTTGCAAGGTTGATACAATTTGTTGTGCCGCCGCGAGCGATCTCTGCTTATCGCTCAAGAGATATTTTTTCTCATCCAGGAAACTTTGGAAATCAGTTATGATGCCCACATTCTGATTTCGGATTTCGGTATTCGCTGCGGCTTTCAATTCCGGCGGATAATAATAGGTAGTATAATTTCCGCTCGTATAGTTTCCGCTATTGCCGCTGAAGCCGGTTTTGATTGCACCCACACCCTCGCTGAACAATCTATTTATTGCGGCGTTAACGAGCGCTGATGTCCACGATTGAATATTTTTTGCCCACCCGCTATCCGAGGTAAATGCATCAGCCAAGGCACTGCCAACTATGTTGCCGGGCGTAGTTGTTTCCCATTTTATACACTCGCCTTCGGTCTCAAACACTGCTTGATCAGGAGTCAACGGCGCTCTCTCTATACACTTTTTTACATTCAGAAACCCATTGCCTGCAATTGCTTCGTTCGCAGCCGCGGTTAATTTTCTCGAAGTCTCAGTTTGCAGCTGATCTTGAATCATCAGAACCTGTCCGTAGTAATTATTCTGGGGCTGCCACATTGCGTCATACGCAGCCCAGCCGCCTTGGCTAAAATCGTCATAAAAGTTATTAATATTGGCAACAAATTGGTCAAGCGTACAGCTTATTTGCTGTGGAAATCGCTTGACAGGCAGGAGCGATAATTTGATCTGCAGCGCAAAAGGCGCGCAAAGCCGGGCTGCGCCAACATCCCTCACCACAGAATCAAACGCGATATTCCCTGCGTCTTTCAAAAATCCCTGCCAGTCAGTCACATATTTCGGCTCTCCGCCG
This sequence comes from uncultured Candidatus Saccharibacteria bacterium, assembly GCA_964362685.1. Classification (GTDB taxonomy): domain Bacteria; phylum Patescibacteriota; class Minisyncoccia; order UBA6257; family UBA9933; genus CAYIFL01. Next base: position 5,810 of record CAYIFL010000023.1, on the reverse strand, counting down.
CCTTGCACCCACTGCACGGTTTGGTCAACGATGTAGTCGAGGATTCTTTTGGCAACAACGTCACGCAAACTATCTGCTAGCTTATCCGCGGACCATTTAGCGACTTCCGTAGCCCAGTTAACGACATCATTGGTGGGATCGAACGTTATCGTAAGATCACCCACACCAAAAACTGCTTCTGCTTTCTGAGGCAAAAATAACCCATTAGCCAAAACCGCAACACTTATAAAAATAATTAAAATTTTCAATGCGTTCTTTTTCATACAAAATTATTGAAGTCCGATGGATTTAGCTTCGCCCGTAATTGCTTTCTGTGTGATTTGCCCCTCGGTCATTAATTTCGGCAATGCTTGCGTCGCCATATATGCTTTTACAGGATCTTGCGAGCAGCTAGCGAATGATTGATAGACCGCATTCGCGCTTGAGAAGTAGTTTAGAATATCTTTGTGCGGCGCAACCCAATCCGAGGGTACCTTAAGATTAAAATAATCTTGAATGAGATTTTTATAGAGATCAGCTACTGGCTGATTCATGGATTGACTGCCTGTACCAAAACAATCCGTTTGAATGTCCGCGATTATCTCATCTGACGATCTCTTATATCTTGCATCCGCGAAGCGTGTTTGCGTAATGCTTTGAATAGTTTCGAGATAGCGCACTTTTGCCTCTTTAGAATTATCGCTCAAAATTTTTAGATCAGTATCAGAAATAATTTTGCCTAAAAATGCTGATGACGGATCCAAGCCCTGCGTTGCTTCAGAGAGGAGCGCCTGGTCGCTTGGATTATTTGGGTCAAATGACTGAAACGGCTGATTGCCTGCCTGATCTTGCGTTTTCATTCTGCTGAATATGGTTTGCGCAACAGCTTCGGTTAAATTGCTGGAATTATTTGTGCTTGGAAGGGCACTAGTTTGCGGTTCCAATCCTAAAGAGGTGTCGGAAAAACTCGAACTCGCGATATTTGCTATCGTATCCCCGATTTTACTGATCCAGTTAATAGGGATTTTGCCTGAAGCTTGTGCTGTGGCATTTTCTCCTGAATTTGGGGAGGTCGTATTTGTGCTTGCGGATAGCAAAGGGTTTTTGAGAATAAAATAGGAGCCGGCAATACCGCTTCCTATTACAAAAACTATTGCCGCAATAATCGAGGGCTTCATCCTTTTTATTATAAGGTAGTTTGTGGACGAAAAGAAGTGGAAAACAAGGCGAGGTCACAAGTAACAAGTGAAAAGTGACAAGTAACGCGCCTCAGGAAACAGATATTTGACCAAACTCTTTGGCAAGTGCAAAAATTTGCGCGAGGGTAAGATTTTGTGGCCGGCTTTGAGGGTCAATATTAAATTTATGTAACTTTTTAAGAATAGTTCCCCTATCACTTGTTACCTGTAACCTGTTACCTGCCACCAGATTATTGACGACGGTCTTCCTCGGCTGCTTGAAAAGGATACGGATGAATTTGTAGTAGGTATGGCTATCTTCCAACCTCTCACCTCTCACTTCCAACTTCAGCATACTTGAATCCACCTTGGGCTGTGGCTTAAAATCCTTTTTAGATATATACCCGATAATTTTCGGCTCTGCCCAGAATTGGATACTTGCAGCCAATAGGTTCATATGTGGTGGTTTTGCAGTAATCCGTTCCGCGACCTCTTTCTGAATTGTAAAAACAATTATATTCGGCTTACTCTCTAATTCGCCCAGCACCCTAAATAAATAACCGGTGATATAGTAAGGTATATTCCCAACAATTTTTAAATTTTCTATAATTTTTGACTTTTGATTTGCCTGCCCCGTATAATTGCGAAGCAATTTGTGCGGGGTATTTTTTATTTTTTCTATTTGATTTTTTATTTCTTTCAGCGCGTCGCCCTCGATTACTTCCAAGTCCTTGTCTGCTACCCTGTGCGATAGCGCACGAGCAAGTTCCTTATCTCTTTCGATGGCGATAATTTTTATTTTTGGTTTTTTATTTTTTATTTCATAGGTAAGCTCCCCGTGCCCGGGCCCGATTTCAATAACAACATCGCTCTCTTTAAGTTCGAGCGCGTCAACGATTTTTTTTAACTTGGTTTTATTTTTTAGAAAATGCTGACCTAGTCTCTGAAACATAATACGAATCTACGAATAATATACGAATGACGCGAATAGTATAAAACCGCCACGAAAAGGGCTACACAAACCCATTCGTGACATTCGTGTACGATTCGTATATTTATTCGTATTATACTTTTTCCACAGCTTGTGGTTTGCCCATCTTGCCCTCCATGGTATAATTAAACCATTAGTAAGCAACATTCCAAAATTTCATCCCTCCTTTTCTGTCTTAGCATAGCGATCGGCCTCACGGCCGTCAATTTTGTTATAACCACTGAATCTCCTTTTTCACTTTTTAATCAGGCTGCCGCACATAGTTCGCGCGCGCAAATCGTGAGACAACCGGCGCGAGCCGAAGCAGCTGATGTCGAATCAGTAAGCAACGCTGCTCCGCAAAATAACGGCGATGATCAATTTGTTATATTGTCCGACTCCTCTCTTTTAAATCCCGCGAGTCCAATTCAATCCAAAACGGCAAAAACATCTTCAGACATCAACTTGCTTGCGCCAACCACTGGCTGGAACTGGGGCATTGCGCACCCGACAAATGCAGTTGATATCGCAAACGACTGCGGCACGCCTATTTATGCCGCGGCTGAAGGCATGGTTACCGAATCAATTGACAGCGGCTATAACGGCGGGTACGGCAGCTATATCAAAATCGAGCATAAAAACAATATTGAAACCGTATATGGGCATTTGGATACAGCTCTCGCAGAGCAAGGAAAGTATGTATTACGGGGAGATTTGATCGGAGAAATGGGAAATACCGGAAAAACACACGGCCCCACCGGCTGCCATCTCCACTTTGAGGTACACGGCGCGGCGAATCCGTTTGCGAAGTAAAACACGAATATACGAATCGCACACGAATGCCACAAATGTATTCGCGTAGCCCTTTTCGTAGCGGGTTTTATGTTATTCGTGGCATTCGTGTTTGTTTATAGATTCGTGTTACTACTGGCTCGCCTCCCTTACCCGATACTGAAACGCTTCTCCCAGATGATCGCCTGAAACCTTTTCCGATCCGTCCAAATCCGCAATCGTCCTTCCGATTTTTAAAACCCGGTAATACCCCCGTGCTGAAAGAAACGATTTATCCAGAACCGCTTTCAAAAAATTTTCGGCGCTTTGGCCAAGCTCTACCAACGCGTCAACCTGCTTTGACGACATTTCTGAATTTAAAAGTATCCCGGCGCTTGCTCTTCTAAAACGCTCTTCTTGTATGCTTCGCGCTTTTTGCACCTCGAGCCGCACCGCGTCGCTCTCGGCGCTTTTCCCTCTGCCCCGCAATTCATCAATCGTGACCCGCGGCACGTCGATTTGAATATCAATCCGGTCAAGAAGCGGACCAGACACTTTTTTCTGATACCGAAATACTTCGTTCGCGGTGCAACGGCATTCTTTCTCCGGATCGCCAAAATAACCGCACGGACACGGATTCATTGCCGCAACCAAAGAAAATTTTGCCGGAAAAGAAATGGTGTTTTTTACCCGCGAAACATTCACGATGCCGGATTCAATGGGCTGGCGCAAGGCCTCCAGGAGATCGCGCCGAAATTCCGGAATCTCATCCAAAAATAAAATGCCCCGGTGCGCCAAGCTGATTTCACCGGGCTTTGGATTTGTCCCTCCTCCCACAATCGAAATAGGAGAAGCGGTATGGTGCGGCGCGCGAAATGGCCGCGCATTCAAAAATTCCCCATCCTTCAGTAACCCTGCCGCGCCATAAATTTGATTTACTTCGATTGCTTCAGCTAAAGACGGCGGGGGTAAAATCGAAATTAAAGCCTGCGCAAGCATGGTTTTTCCGCCCCCGGGCGTGCCGGACATCAGCATATGATGCCCTCCACTCGCGGCAACAATCAATGCCCGCTTTGCATTCTCCTGGCCTTTTATGTCCCTGATATCAACAACCGCCTTATTATGGCTTGGGACAAATTCCGTCACTGCCTGGACTTCAATCGGCGCTTTGTCTTCGAGTTGAAGCATCAAGGTCTCGATGCTCTGAACTGGAATAACCTGTATGCCATCGATAACCGCAGCCTGCCGGGCATTTTGTTTCGGCAAGAATAAAAACTTGAATCCATGGCGCTTTGCCATGCGCGCGATATTTAAAGCACCGCTTATGGGTCGGAGGCCTCCATCTAAAGATAATTCTCCCACAAATATCTTGCGCTCTGTATCAAACTCCTTGAGCTGCCCGGTTGCAAGAAGATAGCCGATCGCGATTGCCAGATCATACTGCGAGCCGGTTTTTTTGATATCAGCCGGCGCGAGGTTGACCGTAATTTTTCGATTTTCGCGGTTAGGGGGCTTTGTGCCGCTATTTTTCAAGGCAGAACTCACGCGCTCTTTTGCTTCATTCGTTGCCTTATCAGCCAATCCAACAATCGAAAAAGAATGGAGGCCGACATTTATATCAACTTCCACTTCGATCAGCGTCGCATCAATCCCTTCAAGTTCCGCGGAATAAACTTTAGATAGGTGTTTCATATCAATAATCCACTAAATGCCACTAATACAAAACTAATCAACACAAAAGATATTAGCGTTTATTCGTTCTATATTCGTGTCTATTAGTGGGCTATGTGCCTTTTGCACTCCCTGCAGAGCTTCGATTCCGGAACCAATGCCAAAATCTCATTTTCAATTTTTTTCCCGCAGTTTTCGCAGACACCATACGTGCCGCTCACCATCTTTTTAAGAGAAGAAAGGACTGCCCGCAAGCGAATTTTCAGTGTTTGCGCGATCGAGAGCTGATTCGCAAATTCCTGCGACTCGTGCGATTCGTCATCATACGTTTCTGTGCCAAATTCCGGCGGCTGCTCAAGGTCCTTCAGTTCTTTTTCGATCCTTCTTTTTTCTTTTTCAAGCTCGTGTTTAAGTTTTGATAAGTCTTTAGGCATACGCTCCGCTTAATAATACTAATCTACGAATTAACGCGAATGCCACGAATATACTCCTGCGCTTCTTTTCTTTTCATAGCTAGCTTTATAGTATTTGTGGCATTCGTATGTATTCGCAGATTCGTGTTTTATCTATTTGAAGAGCCATGTAAACACCACAAAATACCCCAAGAGGCCTGCGCCAAGAACGATGAGCGTGATGATGACGATAATAAAAAGAGTTTTCCTAATGCTCCATTTTGATTCTGGCTTCGGTGGCGTAATATTGAGTGGCCGCCTTTCCATGGTTGATTTTAAAACAAACCCACTGCCATTTGATTCACTACCCGCTCTGCCCACTCCATCGATAACTTCGGTTGCGGTAATAAACTGCCCTCCGCTTGTCTTCAGCGTTCGGATATCAGATGCCATCGTACGGATTGCGATATCTGGTTCTGGCGGCGGCGCAATGCTGTTTTGATTTTTTGAATCACTTGCCACGCTATCAGTATACCAAATCAAAAAAATAAAAAAAACGGGGCAGTTTCTCTTACGAGTCGTGCCCCGTGAAGCGTGGCTGTTCCCCAAAATAGGGTATCACCCCAAGAGTAAGATATTCTCCGTCTTCGCCATGCAGCGAATCAGGAGAGATGGGAGCCGCTCCTGAATTCAACGCGTCAAAAAGCTTCTTAAGCTCCAACCATGACATTTCCGTACGCTGTTTCATCACTGCAAGTGCTTGTTCTTCCCTAATCGGCTCGATTTTCAGGATTTTCCGTTTTACCTTTACTCCTCTTTTCCAAATATGGAAGCGGGTGTTCCCCCTGT
>CAYIFL010000022.1:3742-8603 GCA_964362685.1 uncultured Candidatus Saccharibacteria bacterium | reverse complement strand
AGCTTCTCGGTAGCAATTGCCTCGCGACTGCGCGAAAAATCCTTACTATATCATGATATAGTAAAAAGATATCGCATTATATTTTTTTACTCTCCAAATATGTTACTAAAGTGAAAAGGTACGGCCGTCTAAATTTACTTTAGTAATTAGCAATTGGTAATTGGTAAGCAGTAGTTTTAAAGCTACCGCATTAAAATTGACACGATTGTTAAAGTATTATACATAGGGTAGTAGCACACCACAACAGAATCTCGCGGCGGGCGAGAGGAGGGAGAGTACCAATGGGGAGTCCCAATGACGTGCATATAATTTATGGCGCACCGCAATACCAAGTCTTCGGCCCTTTTGACTTTGAGGAAGCAACGGAAATCCTCGAGAAGGAGGAATATATAGTGGATGATCGGTTCCCGGATATGAAGAAGTGGATCAAGAGGGTTGAGGGTGTGGTGGTGAGTGTCGCTTTCCTCGTGGAGGTTCGTGAGATACTGAACGACTGCAATTTGCGGTTAACGGAGTAGCGCGAATCTCTCTGCGCGCACGCTTTTGAAGCCGATCTTTCAAGACTAACGCCCCAGCGCCTAATCAGCGCCGGGGCGGTTTTTTTTATTTATTTCTCTCCGATTGCTTTTTCGTCATTACTACATCACGACTGCGCGGAAAATCCTTACTATATCATGATATAGTAAGGATATATTCTCTAGTAACAGATTGTTTCAACTTTCGAAATACATTACTAAAGTTAAAACTCACGATCGTGTAAATGTACTTTAGTGTGGATTTTCAAAAGTTTTCAACAGGGAGGTATTGACACAGGCTAGTAAGTAGGTATATACTATCTGCTGTGAGTGCTGAGTTTTCCTCAGCGATTACATCAAGTGAGGAAAGCCCTTCCATCTCCCGACTTCGGTCGGGAGTTTTAGGTTTTATAAGACTTGCTAGACTTGTGCTATTTTTCGTATACTTAAAAGAGTAGAGCGGCGAGAGGGTTTTCAGCTGACTATGACATAGAGCACTCACTTATTCAAAAAAATGGAGGTCACCATTCATAGTCAGCTGAAAGTCCATTCATAGCCGCTTATACAGCTTATAAAAAAATGTCCCTGCACTATCCGCGAGCTAGGAAGCGAGCGGTGAATAGCGCGCGATACCGTTGCTTATTCTTTTTTGTACGTATAACAGCGATCGCTGTTATGCGTCATAATAGTGTATGAGGTTGCCATCCATGGTTGCTCTGAGAACTTCATGTAAAATAGCCTTTTAGTAGGGGCTTTTTTGACCCTTTGAGCCCTCACCTTTAAGACAAAGGGTGGGGGATTGACAATTGTCTTGGGATGTGTATAATAGGGGATAGTCAAGCTGAAATTGGGCTTGGAGGGATTGACACCCTTTTTTGCCTTATATAAGCTTGAAGATATAGAAGGGAGGTGGTCATCGACTAGGATGATGCCCTAAATGGCGCCGCAGTTGTTGTGCATAAGGACCTTAACGGGTAACCGGTCCCGAATACCTCGGGATATGGTCTGATGGCAAGACAGCGAAGGCGGCGCCAATTTTCCAAAAATCGGAGCGCGTGCGCTCCGTGCCTTGTTTCGTCACAGGCGCGAGGTGGCGTATTACCCTCGGTTCGCGCTCGGTGCAATGGCAGGGTGCCCATGAGAAGCACCCCGCGTAGCCGATCAGATATCGGTTGCGTGGTAGCTTTGCACCGGTCCTTTGGGAGCGGGCGGCAGTACGTGCAGGACTTGCTGGTGATCGTGCCAGCGCTGTGCGCCATTGCTGCCGTCCGCTGCCCCTCGTTTTCCAGCTGTTGGGGAATGGCGGCGTTAATGAAGGAAGGGCAAGTTGGATATAAAATCGCCAGCCGCCGTTTCCCAACTCCACGTCCCGCGGGTTGCGGGACATCACAAGTCCGCCCGTTTGGCGGACAAAGGAGGGAGGATGCATCCACCCTAGCGTGTGATGTTTAGTCGCTCACCCGGAAGGGAGGCGCACTGCAGTTCATGCCTGCCAGCTGTCACGACAGCTTGGCAGTATGAGGCCGGCCCATAAAATAAAAGCCGGAGAAAGGAGAACATCTCCTAAAAGGCTCGTCTGGGGTGGGATCCCCGGCGTGACAGCCGAGAGCCGCAAAGATAGCACTTTTTTTGCCTCGGGGGCGAAATTTAATTGATCGTCTGGCGTCGGCAGTGGACTGGGTTTGTACCTGGTTCGACCACTGCCGGCGCCTCTTTTTTACCTCAATTTTCCACACAAATCATTGACTTATTTTGCATTATTTGCTACTATTTTCTCTATAACTGAAAATAAATGCCTATATTTATTTCGGTGCAACATACGTAAAATTGAAGAGATTTAGTCTTAATCAAAGATGAGGGGCTAAATCCCTCATTTTTGTTGTAAAGTAAAAATGAAATTTTTATTGGCGAAAAAAGTGAAAATGTCCCAGATTTGGAAGGATGATAAAGTGATTCCGGTCACGGTTCTTCAGGCCGGCCCGGTTACCGTGACACAGGTGAAAACAAAAGAAAAAGACGGGTACGAAGCAGTGCAGGTTGGGTTTGGCAAGGCAAAAAGGTTGAATAAGCCGCAGGCAGGCCATTTGCAGAAAATAAAAAATAATAAAGAAAATATAAAAGATGATTTATTGCGGCACTTGAAAGAGTTCAGAATTGATCGTGAAACAGATGCGAATCAAGACGCGAAAGCAGGCGAAACGATTAAAATCGGCGACCTAATGGATGTAAGCCAATTTAACGAAGGAGATTATGTAAAAATAAGCGGCATTACGAAAGGACGCGGGTTTCAGGGGGTCGTAAAGCGGCATGGATTTCATGGCGGCCCCAAAACGCACGGCCAGAAGAATCGCCATCGCGCGCCAGGATCAATTGGCGCAACCGCGCCGCAGAGGATTATGCCCGGACGCAAAATGGCAGGGCATATGGGCACGACCCGGACCACAGTCAAAAATTTGAAAATTGTTGCAATTGATAAAGAAAAAAATATTTTGATGATTAAAGGCGCTGTGCCGGGAAATCGAGGGGCCCTGCTCCAAATTCAAAAATAAAATATAAAAAATAAAAAATTACCATGAAGGCCGATGTGTACAATCAGCAGAATAAAGTAGTGGGTGAAGTTGATCTCCCTGACCGCATTTTTAAGGTTCGTTGGAATCCGGACTTGGTGCATCAAGCGCTTTCTACGCAACTCGCGAATCGACGGGAAAAATTAGCTCTAGTGAAAGGACGGGGTGATGTGCGCGGAGGCGGTAAAAAGCCATGGAAGCAAAAAGGAACAGGACGCGCGCGGCACGGATCAATTAGATCGCCTATATGGAGGGGTGGCGGCGTGACGCATGGCCCGACCGCGGAACGGGATTTTTCAAAAAAAATAAACCAGAAAATGAAGCAATTAGCGCTTTTTTCTGTTTTGTCCCGCAAGGTGAAAGATAATGAGCTCAAAGTTATTGATACGTTAGCAATGGGTGAATACAAAACACGGCAGGTAGCAAATGTATTGCAGGCGGTGATCGGTAAAAAGCAGAGTACGGTTTTTGTTGCTTCAGACGCGCATAAAAATATTTCAAAGGCAATCAGCAATATTCAAAAAGTTGATTCAATGGGTTCAAAATCATTGAATGTGTATGATTTAATGAGCCATAAGAATGTTATTTTAGAAAAAGACGCAATCCCGGAAATTGTTGCGCATTATAAACGGGTGACAAGTAACAAGTAACAAGTAACAGGTGACAAGTACTTATGGCATTATTTTCTAGAAAACAAGCAATATCGCGGACTAACGCGGACTACACGCAGACTAACGCAGAAAGCAAAAAAGAAGAGAAGAAAAGCCTGCGTGGGTCAGCGTTCAGTCAGCGTAGTTCAGCGGCTTTATTGAAACAGACGTGGATTACCGAGAAGGCTGGCGCGATGTCTGGAGACCGGAAATATATGTTTATAGTTCAAAACCACGCGAATAAATCCGAAGTTAAAAAAGCAGTGCAGTCTGCGTATGGCGTGAAAGTCCAGGATGTGAATATGATTGTGCGCAAAGGAAAGGCAAAGCGATTAGGCCGAAGCACAGGCAGAACGCCTGATTACAAAAAAGCGATAGTGACCCTTAAAGAGGGCCAGAAGATAGAGGCGCTTACACCATAGATAGTATGAAGCAATATAAACCAACATCACCAGGAAGAAGGCAGATGACAACCGTTGACTACGGCGTATTAACCGTGTCTCAGCCGATTAAAAAGTTAACGATTAAATTGCCAAAACATTCGGGCAGAAACAGCCAGGGCAGAATTACGATGCGCCATCAAGGCGGCGGCAACCATAAGTTATACCGTATGGTTGATTTTAATCAGCGTAAGATGAATGTTCCAGCGCGCGTTTTGACCTTAGAATACGATCCCTATCGAACCGCGTTTATCGCGTCCATCTTGTATGCAGACGGCGAACGGAGTTATATTGTAGCATCACGGAATATGAAGGTCGGGGACTCGGTTCTTGTGGGAGATGGAGCGCCGCTCAAAGAAGGGAACCGGACGCTTTTAAAAAATATTCCTGTCGGATATTTAGTGCATAATGTTGAATTGAAAAAAGGGAGAGGCGGGCAGCTCGCGCGCGGAGCAGGATCGTATGCGGAGATTGTCGCGCATGATAATGGCTTTACCCAGCTCAAATTGGCATCCGGAGAAATTCGGCGCGTCTCATGGGGTAATTTTGCGTCCCTTGGGCAGGTTTCAAATCCTGACCACAATCTGGTTTCGATTGGCAAGGCCGGACGATCGCGCTGGATGGGAACGCGTCCCACGGTGCGCGGCTCTGCGATGAATCCGCGGGACCATCCGTATGGCGGCGGCGAA
>CAYIFL010000022.1:0-3732 GCA_964362685.1 uncultured Candidatus Saccharibacteria bacterium | reverse complement strand
AGGGCACAACGCGGCACCAAACGGCCAAAAACCAAGTGGGGCAAAATTACCGGCGGCAGAAAAACAAGAAGGAAGAAAAAGTATAGCAACCAACTGATTATTAAGCGCAGAAAATAAGACTATGAGCAGGAGTTCTAAAAAAGGCCCATACATTGATCAGAAGCTTTTGAAAAAGATAAGCGTTTTAAGGCCGGGCGATAAAACCATTGTGAAAACCTGGTCCCGGGCTTCGGAAATTTCACCAGAGATGGTTGGGTATACCTTTGGCGTGCATAACGGCAAAGATTTTATTTCTGTCCGGGTTTCCGAGGAGATGATCGGACACCGCTTGGGAGAATTTTCCCTGACAAGAAAATTTGTCCGGCACGGCGGTAAAATACAAAAAGAAATAGAAAAGAAAGCAGAGGAGAAGAAAACATAGAAGCGAAAGTTTGCGAATAGCAACGCGAAATTTCGCGAAGATTCGCGTTTTGTTTCGCACATATTCGCTTCTAGATATATGAAAACCCAAACCGCACAACTTAATTATCTTCGCATGGCGCCCCGGAAAGTGAGGCTTGTTGCGTATGCGATACAAGGTTTACCGGTTAACGAGGCGGAAGCACTCTTATCTTTGCATAACCGCCGCGCCGCAGAGCCGGTTCTGAAACTCTTGCGCAGTGCGGTTTCCAACGCAAAAAATAATCAGCGGCTTGATCCGGAAAAACTTTTTGTGAAAGAAGCGCGCGTAGACAGCGGGCCGATGCTCAAGCGGTTTATGCCGCGCGCTATGGGACGCGCAACGCCCATTCAAAAGAAAACGAGCCACATAACGATTATTCTCGGAGAATCAGAATCGCCGAAGGCCGTGCGGTTCGCCATAGTGAAAAAGGAAAAAATAAGTAAAGTTCGAAAAACGGAGAAAGCGAAAAAGCCGCAAGAAACACAAAAACCGAAACTTGAAGAAAAGCCGAAAGTTGTGAAAGAGCCGGGATTTATGAAAAAGATATTCAGAAGGAAATCAATTTAATAGAAGCGAAAGAGTGCGAATAGCAACGCGAAATTTAGCGAAGATTCGCGTTTTGTTTCGCATAGATTCGCTTCTAAATATATGGGACAAAAAATTAGGCCAAATTCATTACGATTGGGAATTACGGAGACATGGCGTTCTGCGTGGTTTCCGAAGAAACTGCGATTCAAGGACCAGCTTGAGGAAGATTTTGTTGTCCGGAACATTATTGAGGAAAAAATCGGCACTGCCGGTTTGCATCGCATCCAGCTTGAGCGCACCGGGAATAGCTACCGCATTTTTATAAAAGCGCAGCGCCCGGGCCTTATTATCGGGCGTGGCGGCAAGGGTGTTGAAGATTTATCAAAATTGCTTGAGAAAAAAATAAAGGCATTGCGCAAAAACAGAAAGATGCCGGAACCCGTCTCTATTAGCCTGAATATTGAGGAATTGAAGCGTTCAGAGATCTCAGCGCGGGTCATTGCGCAGAATATCGCATGGGATATTGAAAAACGGATGCCGTTCCGAAGGACAATAAAGAAATATGTAGATCAAATTATGCAGAATCGTGAAGTGCAAGGAGCAAAAATACGGATGGCCGGCCGATTGGATGGCGCGGAAATTGCGCGCAATGAGCATCTGGAAAGAGGCAAATTGCCATTGCAGACCTTGCGTGCAAATATCGATTACGGCGAGGCAACGGCATTTACAACGTATGGCACGATCGGCATAAAGGTATGGATTTACAAAGGGGAGGTGTTTGAGAAGACATAATACGAATTAGAAGTAAACACGAATGCCACGAATACGATAATAACCGATGCATTCGTGGATTCGTGTGAAATTTGTAGATTCGTGTTAGCTATATGTTAATACCCAAAAAAGTAAAACATCGGAAATGGCATAAAGGCAGAAACCGCTATCGCGTGAGTGATACGCGGGGGCTTTCCCTTTCTTTTGGAACATTTGGGCTTCAAGCGCTCTCGAACGCGTGGATAAATTCCCGGCAAATCGAGGCAGCGCGAAGAACCATAACCCATTTTACGAAACGCGGCGGGAAGGTATGGATCAGGATTTTCCCCGATAAGCCGGTTACCAAGCGGCCGCCGGAAGTTACGATGGGCGGCGGAAAAGGTTCGGTTGATCACTATGTATTTCCCGTTAAAGTGGGCAGAGTTCTCTTTGAGCTGGACGGCGTTTCACCGGCTGATGCCAAAGAAGCATTGCGCCGCGCCGGGCATAAATTGCCCGTCAAAACACGAATTATCGAGAAAGTATAACCCACCAATAAACACTAATAGTAAACTAATAACCGCTAAAAAATCCGTATAAAAATTTCTGATTAGTGTTGATTAGTTCCATATTAGTGTAAATTTAGTGGATTAGTATGAAACAAAGAGAATTACAAACATTAAAAAATAAGGTAAGTCCGGAGCTCGAGAAGGATCTCGTATTATTTCGCGAACGCTTGGGGCACCTGCAGTTTGATTTGGCTGCGGGCAAAGTAAAAAATATTAAAGAAATCAAGGCAGTCAAAAAAGCCATAGCAACCGTTTTAACCGTGTTGAAGGAGCGGGGCGGTGTACAATAACTATCTATATGAATGGAGAAATAAAGAAAAATACAATACGGAGGAAGCTCGAAGGAACCGTGGTGTCCGATAAAATGAATAAAACCAGAGTGGTTGCTGTTTCGCGGTTAAAAAAACATCCCCGCTATAAAAAGTATTACCACGTGACAACAAAATTCAAAGCGCATGATGAGGAGAATCAGTATAAAACAGGAGATAAAGTTATGATTGAAGAAACAAGGCCGATGAGCAAAGAGAAAAGGTGGAAGATAATCGCGAAACAGACGCACAACTAAAAACGCGAAACCGACGCAGAAATAAGGTTCAGCGTCAGTTCCGCGTGGCAAAAGGTTCTGCGTTAGTTCAGCGAGTGAGCATCAGCGAACATGATTCAAGAACGATCCATTTTAAAAGTTGCGGATAATAGCGGCGCAAAAATCGTTCGCTGTTTTAGGATTTTGGGAGGTACGCGGCACCACTACGCCAAAATCGGCGATAGTATCGTTGCATCCGTGCAGGAAGCAGAGCCGCGGAAAGGATTAAAAAAGAAAGATATTGTGAAGGCAGTCGTTGCGCGGACAAGAAATGCTTTTCGAAGAAGTGACGGATCGTATGTGCGGTTTGATGAAAATGCGGTTGTGATTATCAATGCCAAAAAAGAGCCGGTTGCAACAAGAATCTTCGGTCCGATGCCGCGCGAGCTCAAAGATCGCGGATTCGAAAAAATTATTACGATGGCGGAAGACGTAGTGTAATAGAAACAAAATTATATGAAAATTAGAAAAGGTGACAACATCAAAATAATGGTTGGGAAGGATAAGGGTAAAACCGGCAAGGTGCTTACAGCGTTTCCGCATAAAGGTAAGGTGGTGATTGAGGGATTGAATTTGTATAAAAAGCATGTGCGGCCGAAAACGCGTGAAGAAAAAGGCCAGATTGTTTCTGTTCCGAGGGCAATCAATGTTTCGAATGTTATGCTGGTTTGCTCAACGTGCACCAAGCCGGTTCGCGTGGGTATGCGTGTTGAGGGAGAGATGAAAACAAGATACTGCAAAAAATGCGGAACAATTATTAAGTAAGAGTGTGGCGAAATTGTTATCCTTCGCCGCGGCTCAGGATGCTGAGTTTTATAGCTAAATTTAGTCGAAAATAAAAATATAGAAATTTAGATAAA
>CAYIFL010000021.1:0-8913 GCA_964362685.1 uncultured Candidatus Saccharibacteria bacterium | reverse complement strand
TTCGCTTTATAGCTTCGTAAATTTCCATTTTGGTAGTTGGCCTGCCAAGCGTTACCCGTAAAGACGATTTTATTCTTTCTTCGCTAAATCCGCAAGCTTGGAGCACGTGCGATGGTTTTGACGATCTGGCCGAGCACGCTGACCCAGCAGAAACCGCAATCCCAGCCATATCGAGCTTAATCAATAAATCTTCAGCCAAGTGCCCGGGAAAATAGATGTTTAAATTATTTGGCAACCGACTCGTATTCGTGGTATTCGTGTCCGGATTCGTAATTCGTGTTATCTTTGGTCCATTTAATTCCGCCTTAGGAAAAATCTTTTTAATCTCCTGCCAAAAATAATCCCGCAGCTCAACAGTTCTCCTTGCTCCTTGCTGCCTGCTACTTGCTACTAGTTCGACCGCCTTCGCAAATCCCACAATCGCCGGAATATTTTCTGTGCCAGACCGAAACCCAAATTCCTGCCCCCCGCCGGTTATAATAGACGCGATGAAATCGCTACCAAGTTTTTTATCTTTTATTTTTAATCTTTTATCTTGCACATAAAGCGCTCCTGCTCCTTTCGGTCCGTATATCTTGTGGCTCGAGATCGTCATCAAATCAATGCCGAGTTCTTTTGGCTTTAAATCCAAATACTGGAAGCCCTGGCTATGATCCACATGGAATAATGGATATCGAAGCTCACCCTTCTCTTGAAGAACGTGCTTGCTGCCACCGATACGATTAATCGTATCGCTATGGGTTTTAAATTTTCTAATTAGATCTGTAATTTCCCCAATTGGCTGAATGCTTCCGACTTCATTATTCGCGCTCATTACAGAAACAAGAATAGTGTTTTCGTTTAAACTCTCGCGCAGTGCATTTAATTGCACCGCGCCGTTTTTATCAACTGGCAGGAATACAACCTCAACGCCACCCTTTTCTAAATCGCGGCAGGTTTCTAAAATCGATTCATGCTCTATCGCTGACGTTATAATGCGCGGCGTAAAATTCGTGGCATTCGTGTGCGCCCGCGTCATTCGTGTTATGCCTCGCAGCGCCAGATTATTCGCCTCTGTGGCGCTTGACGTAAAAATAACATCGCGGAAATCAGCGCCGAGTTCTTTCGCGATTGTCTCGCGTGAAACATCGAGCGCCGCTGAAGCTTCCTGCCCAAACGAATGCAAAGATCCCGCATTCCCGAATATATCGCTAAAATACGGCTGCATTGCACGCAAAACCGCCGGATCAACCGGCGTTGTCGCGGCGTAGTCAAGATAAATTTTTTTCTTTTTTTCCATGTCCGTTTTAAAAACGCTATTAAGCCAACTCCTAAAAGGCTGCTATTGCTACGCCCTGTAATACAAGACTGTCTACTTTCTCGCGAGAAAGTAGATTATTTCATCCTTGGTAGTTGAGGAACCTCCATCGTCCCTTCCCACTTTTAGTCGGGAGAGGAAGATTAAGCCAATAATCAAATATGGCTCGTTCGGGGAGCCCCCTCATCTTTTTCCGAGCTACAACTTTTTTCTCAGTAACATATTGACGCGTACTACTATATTCCTTATTCTCGTAAACGCTTTTCTTAAGAGCGCTAAGGGTCGCGGGTGAAATCCACAATACCCTACTGATTTCTTTATAGCTTTTCCCTTCTTTGAGTAGAATCAATGCTGCCAACCTGCGGGAAATAATTTGTTTTTCATTTGAACCCAAGATGACATCGAGGAAGGGTACGATCTGCTTTTTGGCGTGCGCGCCCTCAGCAAGCCTTAAAAAATCGTGCCACGCGCTTTCTTCTAACTTTTGTCGCAAACTACCCTTCTCTGCTCTGCTATGGTTTTTCATGAAAATAGTATACTTTCTCGCGAGAAAGTAGACAAGTGGGAGGGGATACTTGACTAGAAATTGAAAAATGCGGAAATAGATGCCGGTAGCAACCGAAAATTAATCCAGGCGCTACTTTTTCCGATTTTTTGGAGTCCAGAGATTATTCCACCAGTCAGCGGGGTTTTCTTTATAGATTGCTGCGCCAAGTTTTTTAGCTGATTTTGATTTCAGTCTTTCTAAATAATACGCAGTGCTTTTGCCTTTGTTTTTGCTTTTAAGCCAGACACCCGCCTCCTTATTCCCTTGCCACTCGTATTCTTTGAGAAGCAAAATTTGGTCGAGCATATCAGCATCCTTAGCTATAACCGCTTCTTTTGATTTTCTTTTTGTGTATTCGCGAACCAAGCCCTCGAGATCTTTATAGGGCAAACCTCCTAGCTGTTCCGCGTCCGATTGGTCGTTAAACTCTTTTACGTATCGCTTGTGAACCCAGTTATGGTCACCAGTTCTGGTTTCTCCCATATCGTGAAGCAAGCACATCATTACGGTTTTGTATGGATTCACCTTCTCCATTTTTGCCAAAAACCAACCGATAATTGAAACGCGATATGAATGTGAAGCAATGCTGTCTGATAAATCATCGGTTAGTAAAAGCTGGCGGTGCATCCGGATAAGCTTCCGCATCGTGCCTACCTCAAATAAAAAACTTGCAATGCGCTTTTCGTTATTCATAATCAAGCCTCATTAAAAATTCTTAATTATAAATTTTGAATTAAGCTGCGCTTAGACGTGCCGATCCGCCACCTTGCTTGCGGCATAGGATTCCGGCTTGGTGCGGGCTTCAAAGTTATAAGCTCGCACCATACCCAAAACCTCCTGCATCATAGCTTTTGTGGCGCCATTTTCTCCGATGTCAACGTGGATTTCAAAAGAAAACGTAGGTGCGTTAAATGTTTCGAGTGCTAAAAGAATCTCTTTCGCGGTTTCGATAGATAAAACAACTTCTTGAATAATCCGGTCGCGCAAGGTGTGAAATTTTTTAAACTCCCGCCTGCGCCAAAAATAGCGCCCGCCGTTCCCGATTCGGTGCACCACAATCGCAGTTGCGAAATCAATCTCATCGCTCTCACGGGCTTCGGAATCGGATCCTATAATAACTTTATATCGCGCGTCTTGGCGCACATTCATAAATCCCAAAATCTCGCCGATCATTTCAGAGATAGCGAGCCGGGTTCCTTTTGCATCTATAAAGCTCATATCCATTATGAAATTAAACGTACTGCTCTCGCCAAATAAAGTCAATCCTGATAAGATAACGGGCATGAACGAAAAAACACTTCTTTTAATCGACGCGAATTCATTAATTCACCGATCGTTCCACGCGCTTCCGCCTTTTACCAACAAAGAGGGCGAGCCAACTGGTGCCTTGTACGGGCTCTCGAGCGTCCTCCTCAAGATCAACCGCGAGGAGCGGCCGGAGTATATCGCCGCATGCTTTGATCGCCCAGAACCAACCTTCCGAAAAGAAATTTTTAGCGACTACAAAATTCATCGCCCCAAAACAGCAGATGAGCTTGTCGCCCAAATCATCGAATCAAAAAAGGTGTTTGAGGCATTCGGCATACGCACACTTGAAGCGCCGGGATTCGAAGCAGATGACTTGATTGGAACAGCAACAGAAAAATTCAAAAACGAACCTAATCTAAAGATCGTGATTCTAACCGGCGACCTTGATACGCTCCAACTTATTGATAAGGGCAGTATCAGCGTGAAAGTATTCCGCAAAGGGATTACCGATACGATGATCTATAACGAGGCCGCAGTTCGCGAACGCTACGGCATTCCACCCGCATCCCTGCCGGATTATAAAGGGCTTATCGGCGACTCCTCTGATAATATTCCGGGTGTGCCAGGCATTGGCCCAAAAACCGCAGCAGAGCTTTTAGAAAAATACAAATCGCTCGAAGATTTTTTGGAGAAAGGGAAAGATGAAAGACCCTATGAAAAAATTATGAGCGCGAAAGATCAAATGTTCTTGTCAAAAAAGCTGGGCACCATCCGCCGCGATGCGCCGCTTGAGATAAAAACTCTGGATGAGATACGCTACGACGGCATCAAAAAGGAAAACGTGGTTCCGTATTTTGAAAAAAACGGATTCGGCAGTTTGATTAAACGCCTAAATGGCGAGGGCGCACAAGAAAAAAAATCTGCCCGAAAGGGCAGGGCGCAATCCAATACGTTGTTTTAAAAAACGAGGACTACTCGATAATCGGCCGCACAACCACATACCGGTCCCTGCCCTCCCCGACGCTTTCAGTTTTTATATCAGGCCGGGAAGCAAGCTCCGTATGGATAAGCCGGCGCTCATACGCGTTCATAATAGGCAACGCAATTTCCTCTTTTGTCGCAACCGCCTTACGCGCGGCGCCGCGGGCAATCTCCAAAATAATAGTTTCCCGCTCACGCCTGTAGTTATTGACATCAACGAATACCGAGATGTCATCCCGAATCTTTTTTGCCATAAGCTTCACCAAGCGATCGAGGTTCGACACAAAAGACGGCAGAGCCTCCTCGGAAATTTCCCGTTCGTCTATAAAAAGAGAAAAGCGGCTGCCCGCCTCGTCATAGCTTAAAGAAAAATCTTTGAACCCCATATGTTCCAATAGTTTTTTTAGATCCTCGTGCAGTTTTTCCATATCGCTTTCATATTTTTTATTTGAGCTCCTGTACGCGATTCTCTTCGAAATACCGTGCTATGGTTTTATTGATGAGTACTTGTTGCATAATCGAAAACGCAACGGTTGTCAACCAGTAGAGGCCTATAGCTGACGGCAGATTGAAAAAATAGAGGAAGGCAAAGGTAAGTACCGGGCCAAGGTATACCATCTGCTTTTGCATCGTCTCTGTTGCGCTTAGCTCACTCGCACCCTTGTTTTTATTTTTCGCGCCGTTCGAAATAACGGATAACTTGCCCTGCACATACTGGCCGACCGCCGCAAGGAGCGCAATCCAGATGCTTCGCTGATTCAAGGATATAAACCCTAGAAAATACTGCCCGACCTCCTGCGGCCGGGGCACAAATGAGTAGAGCATCGTAAACGAATCAGGTGACGTTCCGCGGAGGAACACCTGGTAGAGCGCGATTAAAACCGGCAGCTGAACCAGGAGGAGCAAAAAACCCGAGAACGGATTTATTTTGTGCTCGCGGTACAATTCCATCAGGGCTTTCGCCTGTTTTTCTTTATCGTGCTTATGCTCGTGCTGAATCTCTTTGATCTTAGGGCCAAGCCGCTGGATGATTGCCTGATCCCGCGACCCCTTGTGGAACAGAGGAAAGAGAATAATGCGGATTACAATCGTAAGAAGGATAATGGCAATTCCTAAATCGTGAAACGAAACGTACTCATAGAGAAAAATGAGGGTGTTCAGGAGCGGTTGATATAAAATGGTGTTAAATAACCACAACATAAAAGGTGATACTAATGATTACGATAGAATAGAAAGGTGCGTAGTTCTGCTTCAGCAACCTTTTTTTCTCCCCGGGCAACGGGTTTCCTCGATACGAACAGCACATCAAAACCAGGGCGGAGATGAAACTTCTCCCTGCGGATAAAATCAAAAACTGTTCGCCGAATACCATTTCGGCCGACTGCTCGCTTATCTACTTTTTTACTCACCTGAACGCCATAACGGCTATAGGCGAGCTCATTCGGCAATGTTCGATAGGAGAAGTAGGTCCCCCATGCGGGTTTTTGCCTCATGATACTACTCTGGCCAATCGGCAAGCGGAATTTTTTAGCTAGCATAAGGTTCTCTGGGGTCTAGGCAGTCTTGTTTCTAGACCGTAAGCGCCTTGCGGCCCTTTTGCCTACGGGACCGCAGTACGCGGCGCCCGCCGGGAGTTCTTGACCGCTTAAGAAAGCCATGCGTCCTTCTTCTTTTTTTCTTTTTTGGCTGATAGGTTCGTTTTGGCATATCGCACAATCGGATACAGCGCGCCGTACACGAGCGGCAACGCGACCTTGCAATTTTAGAAGTATGCCTTACATCCGCCTTGTTTGCAAGTAAGAAAGTTTTTGAAAATCGATTCCGAAAAAAAGCGTTATCCACAGGTAATAAACATCTTCCGTCTTCCCCTTCATTTGACTTCAACTAAAATTAACATAGAATAAATGAGCGTTGCATTTACTTAATGCGAAACCGCGCATACCTACGAATCTACGCATCCGTGTAGGCTCGCGTATGTCCGTTTTTTAAAATCGCTTCTATGGATCTCAACACACTTTGGCAATCGGCGCTCGGAGAATTGGAACTGCAAATCTCCCGGCCTAATTTTCTCACGTGGTTAAAAAACAGCGAGCTATTGGAGAAAAGCGATGACGGCGGAACCGCGCTTGTCGGACTGCCAAACACGTTTGCAAAAGAGTGGGTCCAGAATAAATACCATAAAATGATTTTGGGAGCGCTCCGCTCTCTCGATGAATCCGTCCGCAAAGTGGAATACGCGGTGCTCGACGAAAAGAAGCGGGCGCCGAACGTCCCTCTTCGGGCAGAACGGGCTGCCGAGCACCAAGCGCCGTTCGTTGAATTCAAAGTTGATCCGGAAACGAACCTCAACCCGCGCTACACCCTCGACTCATTTGTTGTGGGCTCCTCAAACGAACTCTGCTACGCGGCGTCAACCGCGATTGTTAAGGATGTCGGGAAAAAATACAACCCCCTTTTTGTCTATGGCGGCACGGGCCTCGGCAAAACGCATCTGCTCCAGGCCGTAGGCAATGAAATTAAAAACAAATACCACAGCGCGGTAAAAGTAAAATACGTTTCGTCTGAAAAATTTGTCAATGACGTGGTGTGGGCGATTCGGAATAAGCGGATGGACGATATCAAAAGCAAATATCGGACCACTGATGTTTTAATTATTGACGACATCCAGTTTATCGGCGGCAAGGAACGGAGCGAGGAAGAATTTTTCCATACCTTTAATACCCTCTACGAAAACAGCAAGCAGATCATCATTTCATCCGACCGGCCGCCGGCTGCTATCCCCACCCTTGAAGAACGGCTGCGCTCGCGTTTTGAGGGCGGTATGATTGTAGACATCACCTACCCCGACTATGAAATGCGGCTGGCTATTATAAAAAACAAGCTCCACGAGCGGAATATTTCCCTTACGGACGAGGTAAGCGAGCTTATCGCCCGAAAAATCCAGAGAAACGTCCGGGAGCTTGAAGGTATTCTGAATAAAATCATTTTTTTCCAGGACGTGAAGAATGTGGAACCGACCGCGAAAACAGTTGAAGACGTGATTAACGGCATTCTGCAGCAATCATCCCGGAACATCACCCCGGCCCAGGTGATAAAAGCTGTGGCAGATTTCTACGAAATTATGCCGGGCGACTTTATAAATCGTTCCCGGAAGAAGGGCATCGTTGAGCCGCGGCAAATTACAGCGTTCCTCTTGCGCGAGATGCTCAATATGTCCTACCCGGATATTGGGGAAAAGCTTGGGAAAAGAGACCACTCAACTGTTATTCATTCATACGAAAAAATTTCGCGGGAAATAACTAAGAATCAGGCGTTAAACAGAAAAGTTATTTTAATCAGAGAAGTTATCTCAAAAGGATAACGCGGCGAAAACTTCGGGGAGGGGGAATATCATACACTGGTTATAAACCACATTGTGCACACCCTATACTCTCCGCGTATTCGTTTTTCGCAAGGAATAAAAATGGTTTTCTAAAGTATTTATGATATCCACCCCGACTACAACTACAACTATTTATATATATTATTTAGTAGTATGTAGTTACTAATATGAAGTTTATAATCCTAAAGGGAAATTTAAAAGATGGTTTGGATGCGATAGCCCGAGTTGTGGGTGATAGCCAGTCAACGCTGCCGATACTTAAAAATATTTTAATCCAGGCGGCGGATAACCGAATAAAAGTAAGCGCCACAAATTTAGAACTCGCCGTCACTGCTTTTGTCTCTGGAAAAATTATCGAGCCCGGAGACAGCACGGTGCCACTCACTATTTTTTCCGCGATCATAAATAATCTGCAAGCTGAACGAATTAATATTGAAACCGAAGGGAGCACGCTTTTTGTCAAAACCGATAACTATGAGGCAAAAATACAAGGCATGAAAGCGGAAGAGTTCCCGATTATCCCCGGGGTAACAAGCGAAGCGGTTCCCATTGAAATACAGAGCGCAACTCTGCAAGATGCGGTTTCTTTCGCGGTGAGCGCGGCGCAAACCACGAATGCGCGGCCGGAGTTAAACGGCGTATTCTTTAATTTCGAAGCACAGGCCCTTATTCTCGCGGCAACCGACAGTTTTCGTCTGGCAGAACGCCGCATAAGCAACGAGGCGTTTACCGCAGAGATACGGCAGGGGTTTAAAACAATTATTCCCCTTAAAGCGATCCATGAATTTATACGGATATTCAAGGGCGATGAGGACAAAGTGAAACTTTTTTTTAATCACAGCCAGATCCTTTTTAAGAGTGAGAATGTGGAGATGATTTCCCGCTTAACCGGCGGAGAATTTCCCGATTATGAGGCGATTATCCCAAGGGAATCAGAGACCGAACTGCTTTTGCAGAAAGAAGAACTGATGCAGGCCCTAAAACTCACCAGCTCCTTCGCGGATCGCTTGAATGAAATACGGATTGTCGTCAAGGATAAAGCAAAGAATATAGAGGTGTACGCGGCAAGCCAGGGGCTGGGAGAGAATCGCTATTTGATTCCCGCGAAAGTAAAAGGAGCCCCACTCGAAATTATCTTTAACTGGAGGTATCTCATGGATGGGCTCAAAGGATTCGCGGGGAAAGAAATTCGTATTGCTATGAATGGCGATGCCCGGCCCGTGCGCCTTGATTCGCCGGGAGACACATCTTCTTTATATATTCTGATGCCTATTAAGGTTACTTAGGGATGGGTAGTGCTTGGCGCGGTGGTAAAGCCCCTGCCTTGCGCCCAAAGTTCTAGGGGCGCGGTCCAGTTCATGTATTGCGAATCCGCTCCGGGGCTTGAGGGTGGCGGGCCTTTCGGATCATCTCTGTCTACATAATAGAGAATATCATGGACTTCGTTGCCGTATATGA
>CAYIFL010000020.1:0-9029 GCA_964362685.1 uncultured Candidatus Saccharibacteria bacterium | reverse complement strand
AAGGAGGCGGTGCAGGTTCGATTCCTGCCGGGGGGACAAAAATTGGGGTTCCCTAAAGTTGTAAACAAAACGCAAATGAATCCGCTGAGGGGGTAGCCTGTTGCGTCGGGCTATCTTTTTTTGTGCTCTTTACTAATCGATACGATTAATCGTATTGATCAAAATATAACCCCTTACTATATCATGATATAGTGCCCTGATTTCTTGTATGTGAAAATAAAAAAACGGCGCAAGTTCTTGTGAAACTTGCGCCAGTTGTAGCCAGTCGTTTTACGCGGACTGGCTGGACGCGCCCTATTTAGGGCTTGGCCACCGGTGTCTTTTCCAAGACAACCGTCGTCACGTAGTACATGTGACGAGCGATCTTCTCGAAAGACTCCGAGTTTCTTTCACCAAACGGCGCCATGGACGTGCTGGCAGAGACAACCCTGAAGCCGTCTCTGGCCAGGGGCGCCAACCGTTCTGCCAGTTCTTCCTCGGGCGTCACATTCATGGACGCCACGATCAGGATCTTGCAGCCAGTGCGCTCCACGGAGAGCCCCGTTTCCTCATCCACAACGAGGTCATAGGGATCAATCATCTCGCCCTCGCTATTTTTCGGCATTTGCCTTGGCATAGCTGCCCGCTTGGTTTTCCAATGATCTGCCACCATTATAATCTATATATACTATCTTGTCAAGTACCTTGAATAGTTTTTATATATAGTGTATACTGAAAATATACACTTTATAGCCAAAGCACACATTTTAGCTTATGATCCCAAAAACCGAAATAAATAAAAATCTATACACTTCGCTTAAAGAGCTTGGCCTAACAGAGTCCGAAGCCAATCTTTATATCACCTCTCTTGCGCTTGGACCAGCAACTATTATTTCTCTTGCAGAACATCTCGCTATGCCTCGCCCCAATGTATATAAGGTAATCGCCGGGCTTGAGGAGCACGGCTTAGCCAAATTTAGAGACCGCAGGAAATATACACGAACTTTTATGGTTCTGCCGCCCACTAAGGTTCTTGAAAAGCTCCGCGAGAAACGAGAAGTAGTATCTGGCCTTGATCAAACTCTCGTTAGCGCTATGCCGGATCTGCTCGCGATGTATCATCAAGGAGAAAATCCGACTAAAATAAAAGTGCTCGAGGGCGAAGAACAATGGTACAAAATCTTTTTCCAGGTTTTGGATGAAGCTAAGGACCATATTGATTTTTTCGGCTCTGCTGACGCGTTCATTAAACTCATCACCTGGGAAACGGAAAAGGAGTGGATCGAAAAACGGGTGCAAAAGGGGATCCATATTAACGTACTCTTAACCCCTGGCAAGGATGCGGAGATACTTGAGAGCAGAGACGAAAAAGAAATGCGCACTACGCGGATATTCAAGGGAACCATTCCGGTTGTGACGGGCTTTATGCTCTACGCGAATAAAGTTATTATCTGGCAGCCCGAGGCGCCGCTTGCTATACTCATTGAAGATGAATACATTATCCAAATGCTCCGAAGTATCTTTAATGTTTTGTGGGAACGCGAAGATAAAAAAGAGTAAAATGTTATGCTCTTGATCGGCGTCACCGGCACCTTGGGATCAGGCAAGGGCACGGTTGTAGAATTTTTAAAAGAAAAAGGATTTGCGCATTACTCAATGAGCGGTTTTATCGCTGAAGAAGTGCGGAGAAGAAACCTGCCGGTTTCAAGAGATACGTTAACGGTAGTAGGCGATGACCTTCGCACAAAACATTCTCCAAGTTTTATTGCTCAAGAAGTGTACAAACGCGCAATGGAAAGAGGAGAAAATGCAATCATAGAAGCCTTACATGCTACAGCCGAAGCGGAAATACTCAAAACAAAAAAGGGCTTCTATTTATTTGCCGTAGACGCAGATCCCAAAATCCGCTACGGGCGCATTAAAGAACGCAAAAGCGAAAAGGACAACATATCCTTCGAAAAATTCCTTGAAGATGAAGAGCGTGAGATGAATTCTCCTGATCCCAATAGGCAAAATATAGAGAGCTGTATGAAACTTGCGGATTATACGTTTTTAAATAATGGTTCAAAAGAAGATTTGCGCGTGCAAGTCGAACAAGCGCTTGCGGAAATTGGCTTGCCAAAACTTGACTAATTTATAAGAACGTGCTTAGATAGAGCGTTATCGCATCCTACGCGGGTATGCGATGCATCAACCGCACCTCGACAACCTGAATTACATACGGGGGTAGACAATGCAAATTACGCAGCTCGCAGGATCTATTACAGAATCAGCGTCAGGAGTACCGACCTGGCCGGCGATCCTCGGCATAACCAGCCTTCTTGTATGCGTCTATTTCTTTTTCTGCGTTTGGGGAAGAACAGATCCAGCCGAGAAGATCGCGCGAGGTGAAGCCAAGGCCATCACCACGAGCGGATGGGATGTGATCAGTTGCCATAAAAGTGATACTGGAAGTCTAACGGGTGTGCATCTCGAGATAACAGATCGTATTGGGCAGAGCCAGAAGCGATTTGTCCTCTATTTTCCTCCCTACCATCCCGACTTCGAAGCAATTCGAACGTATGAGAGGGGAAACTATATTCGCTTCAGGCTCGACGAAGAGCGAGTTCGTCGCGAGCCCGAGGAGATAACGAGCCATCTCTGCATCTAGCACACAGCGAGAGTCGCGGCACCTTCCCCAGCCCCGGCCGGACCATCAATCCGCCGGGGCTCTTTTATTTTCGCTCCAAATTGCCCAATCTCGACACTTAGTCAACTAATTAGCGATCGCAAAATAGTTGACTGAATATTTTTATCGCTGGCTTACAGCTCTTTCTCCAAGCGCCGCTTCAATACAAAATGCCATACGGCGAAAAACGCAAGCACAAAAAAGAGGATCGCGAATTCCCCGTATTTTAGGTAGCGCCGAATGAGCTCAAACGAGGCGCCGGCAAAATAACCCAAGCTCCCGATAACTAAAATCCAAAGGAATGTTGCAATAAGCTCGATTTTAAAAATCTTTCGGAATTTGATGCCGAGCATTGCGGCGCGCATCAAAGTCAGATGATTGAATCCATACGCGAATTTTGAAACTAAGAGCGTGTGATTAGTTTGGTCAAGCAAGAGATTATCTATGGGCTTTGCCAAGCGGCTCATCCAACGATTTAAGAATGAAACTGGGATATGCAGTGTTTGGAATTTGCGCCCGAACCAGAACCAGAGGATATCGCCAGCCATCGCACCCGCAAAGGCAATAACAAAAACAGAGAACGGGTTAAAAAGCCCTTGCTGGGTTAAAAACGCAATGGTAAAAAACGTAATTTCCCCTTCAAACATCAAGGCGACAAAAATAAGGGGATAGCTCAAAAGAGAAAGCAGTGAAGCTAGCTTGAAAAGCAAGGAGCTATTTGCGAGAAGCGTGCTGGTAGGTGTCATATCAAGAAAAATAAACTTAGCGGCTTGGGTAAAGCCCTCTTTGCCATAAGTATAGCACGGAAATTCTGACAGCGCATCTTCTACTACGAGGGCATTGCTGACAAACCTGTCTTCACACTATCTTCACATATTTACCTTGTCAGTATATAGCTTTTGTGTTCTAATCAAGAAGTGAGTATTCATGCGACGATCCGATAATCGCATGAATCCTCACTATGTAGGTTTTAAGCCATTATCGGATCGTGGCTTAAAACCTCACTTTGGCCTAAAAAACGTGTTTTCGAAGTGTAATCATTGCACACGTTTTACAAAAATGTGTAAACGGCTTAAGGGCATTCCGCGTCGCTTACAATTCAATCTTTAAATTTATTTATAAAATTTGGATGATTATCGTACATCCCCCACTTATATAAACGATATAGAGATTTGAACCGATCTGATATATCTGGATCCCTGCCTATTTCCTCAAGCCACTGTATAAGTTGCTTCTCCTTATATCCCCTAAGCCTTTTATAGAGAAAGGGGATAATTATATCTTTTAGCTGTTTGAAGTCTCTTATTATAAGAATTGCTTGCGGTTCTCTTTTTGACTTTTCTTTGCCTGGATAATGATATTCGTATACTTTATTTTTAAGCGCCAGATAATCTCTTATTTCCTCAAGTAATTTTTTATTTTGCGCACCCATTTTTATTTGAAACGATGGGGTTTTATTCCCTGCTGGTCCCGAAGATGTAAAACCAAAAAGCCCTTGAGTCTCAACAACCCCTCTAATATACTCGGCAGATATTTGATCTGCACTACTTTTAGGCATTTTCTAAAAAATTTTTGTAAACCATGTGAAGACATTACACTCGATGTTCAAGTTACTCTGGGAAACTTAATCACATTATAACCCTTATGGTAGAATAAATGCACGTCCACCTTTGAGTTAAATAATAAAAATAAGCTCTTGGATATATGTTCTTAAAATCGCAATCAAGCCAATCTGACAAAAAGAAAATCGCCCTTACTCTCGGACAGCTCGGCGAGGATTTTGCCTGCGACTACTTGCGAGACAAGGGGTATAAAATTTTAGACCGAAATTACCGCAAGCCGTGGGGGGAGATTGATATTATTGCCCGGGCGCCGGATAGAACGTTGGTGTTTTTTGAGATTAAAACCATGATTGAAAATCCTGGAGGATTAGCTCCGGAGGATCAATTGACGCAAGCCAAACTAGGCAAACTTCAAAAAACTGCCCAGCTTTATACTGGCCACTATCCGGAGAAAGTTGAGGACACAAAAGGGTGGCGCATCGATCTGCTCGCGATTACGATGGGCACAGATAATGAGCCGAGGGTAGTGCAGTATGAAAATATATGACCGAGCCAAAACTACAAATGGAATCCGAGCCTACAAATACGATGCAAATCAACGAAGAACTATTCTACCATTCGCGCGATTAGAGAAGTTGACAGATTGAATATAAATTACTATCTACGCTGAAACACATCTCTAATTCGCGCGCCTGCCCGCCGAAGCATTAGCGAAGGAGGGAATAGGAGAATAGTTCCGGGTTTTTATAAATCGCTCGTTTTCTTTTTTGCCGTGTTCGAAATAGAGCCACAGCGTATTTTTCGGGAGGATTTTTTTTACGCGATCCGCCCATTCGATTACGACAATATTTTTTGGGTCAGCTAGAATTTCTTTAAAGCCGAGCGTTATGAGCTCTTGTGGTTTTTTAAACCTATAGCAATCAATATGGAAAATAGAAGCGAATCCGTGCGAAACAAAACGCGAAACGCCGCGAAATTCATAGCGCTTCATCAAAATGAATGTCGGGCTTGTGATGCGGCCGCGAATGCCGAACGATCGCAAAAACGCCTGCGCAAACGTTGTTTTTCCAGCTCCTAAATCGCCAACGAGGCCGATCACAAGCGCTCCGCGCCTTTTTGCGGCGCGCCTCGCTGCTTTTTTTGCAAAAGCTCTTGCAAGCTTTTTTAACTCTTGAAGCGAATTGATTCTCCAAACCATAGTGCTTGCATTATAGCGTGCCTTAGCCAGAAAACAATTCAGTCAACGTTTCTGCGATCGCAGATTTGTTGACTAATAAGTCCTGCTATACCCCCTAGAGTTCTTCATCGAATCCGAGGTTTTTGTAGACAAAAAGAAAAAAGGTTGTAAGCGTAAGGGCGATTGCGATGCCGAGAAATATGCCGGTCGCATCAGATGAGGTATTGATGATCATCGTCGCGTTTTTTGAAGATGCGTTTGCGGCCAGAGCTAATCTTGCGTTCGTATCTCCAGCGGTGTTTTGCAGAGCGCTCTGATTTTCAAAAATATTCGGGGCGCCGGGCGTAGGCTTATCCGTAAAAACACCTTGGCTACTCAATTGCCGAATAAATGATTTGCCGCTTGGCGCGCTTACGGTAAAACCAAGCGAGTCGATTTGTTTGCCTGTCGCGTTAAAAAGATAGATGGCCTCTTCATTATTGTTAAGAGAAATTTTTGTGGCTTTATTTTCTAAAACAAGGTACTCGTTCGCGCCGAGTGTTATATTTTTTAGGGCAAATGTTTTGCCGGACGCATCTTTGAGCTTCCAGCCCGAGAGGTTTTGCGAATCGCGGCTCTCGTTAAATAATTCGATAAATTCTCCCGCAGGATCTTTACCGGCGGGGTTGGGGAGAAATTCATTAATTAGCATAATCGAGCCACTAGCCACTAGTGGCTAGCCACTAGTACAATTTATTCGGCGCCCTAGTGGCTAATGGCTAAACACTAGTGGCTTCTAGCTAGATGTTTTATCGCTTCTTCCGTTGCCATTCTGCCACCCGATGTCCTCTGGAGTAAACCCATTTTGAGCAGATACGGCTCATGAATCTCTTCAATCACGCGGCGCTCTTCGCCTAAGGCAGCTGCTAAGGCATTAATGCCCACGGCTCTGTTTCTGAATTTATTAATAATGATTTCCAAAAGCTTCCGGTCAAAGGCATCAAGCCCCATTGAATCTATTTCCATTAAATCCAGGGTTTTTGAAACTGATCCCTCATCAATGCTTTTTAGATTATGTACTTCTGCAAAATCGCGAGCGCGCTTTAGAAGCCGGTTTGCCAAGCGTGGGGTAAAACGCGAGGAGCGCGCGATGATCTGTATGGCAATTTCTTCTATGGGTATTGCGAGGAGCTTTGCGGAGCGCCGGATGATTGCGCTCATTTCATCCTCATTATAGTAATCAAGCTGAAAAATGGCGCCGAATCTTCCGCGGAGCGGCGAGGAAAGTAAATCCATGCGCGTTGTTGCCGCAACAAGCGTAAATGGAGGCAGATCTAATGAAATCATCTGGCTGCCCAAGCCCTTACCCATCATCAGATGAATCTTCCGCGATTCCATTGCAGGATAGAGTACTTCTTCGATTGCGCGGTTTAAACGATGGCACTCGTCAATAAATAGAATGTCCCGGGGCTCAAGACTCGAAAGGATTGATGCCAAGTCCCCTGCGCGCTCGATTGCCGGGCCTGTGGTTATTTTTATGTCTGCGCCAACCTCTTTTGCTACAAGATGCGCGAGAGTTGTCTTGCCTAGCCCAGTTTGTCCGCAAAATAAAAGATGGTCTGGCGACTCCTTGCGCTTTGCCGCAGCTTTCAAAATTACCTTAAGGTTCTCCTTAATTTTCTCCTGCCCTATGTATTCGCTAAATGACGCCGGGCGCAGAAGAGAATCGATAAAGCGATCATCATTATTGTTTTTACTGCCTATTGACATATAAATGAAACTATGCTAAGCTACTCCGGTATTGAAAATTAGATTTCACCGCATTGCGCTGGACTTTCTAAACCTGTGGGCGATCAGGGACTCGCTTTTAGTCTTAGGCCTGCCTGGCTCCGACCTCTTTACAAATAGCTAGAGGTGTCGGAGCTGGGCATAGCCTCGAAGCGAATCTTAATTTTCCTTTTAAGGAATTAACACTTGCCCACAGATTTAGGAGGTTCATTTTTTTACCAGCTTATTGGGCCTGTCACGTCTTCCACTTCTTCAAGCGTGGTTACACCCGCAATTGTTTTTAAGATGCCGTCTTCCTGCATTGTAACCATGCTGTTTCGGACGGCAAATTTTTGGATACTCGCCTCATTACTTTCTTTAGTAATCATCTCCTCGAGCTCTGGCCCAATAGGTAAAAACTCGTAGATCGCGATCCTGCCTTTATATCCCAGGTGGTTGCAGACATCGCAGCCCGCGGCTTTATATATCTCGAGCGCCTTAAATTCGCCCTTATCCACGCGCTCGGGCAACCGCTCCAATACTTTTTTTATTTTCTTTTTAAGCTCATCGCTTGGAGTATCTTTCCCTTTGCATTTTTCGCAGAGCCGGCGCACCAGGCGCTGGCCAATAATTAAATTGATTGCCGGGCCGATGCTTGATGGCCGCACATCCAAATCAAGCAAGCGCGGGATAGCTCCTGCAGCTTCGTTTGCATGCACGGTTGAGAAAACCAGGTGCCCGGTTAAGGCAGACTGGATGCCGATTTCCGCGGTTTCTTTGTCGCGAATCTCGCCGACCAAAATCACATCCGGATCCTGGCGCATCAAAGATTTCAAACCATTTGCAAAGGTATAGCCGCCCTCCTCATCAACCTGCGTTTGCTCAATGCCTTCAAGCTGATATTCAATCGGATCTTCAATCGTAATAATTTTTATTTCCGAGCTCTTTTTATGCTTCAAGAATGCGTAGAGGGTTGTTGTTTTTCCGGAACCAGTAGGCCCGGTATTTAAAATCATGCCATTCGGTTTTTTTAGTTCTTGTTCAACAATCTCCAAGTCATCCGCTCGCAAGCCCAGCTCTTGCAGGGTAAGCCCGATGGTCTCCGGATCAAGCAAGCGCATCACAACCACCTCGCCGTATTCAGCTGGCGCAACCGCAACGCGCACTTCTATTTCTTTGTGGCTGAATTTAATGGCATAGCGGCCATCCTGCGGCTCGGTATGGACATTGAGCTTTAAGCCAGAGAGTAATTTGATGCGCGAGAGTAAATAGAGATACACGCCTTTCTCCAGCGCAGTAAAAACATCATAGAGCGAACCGTCGATGCGGAGCCGCAGCTTGATATGTTCCTCTTCCGGTTCCAAATGAATGTCTGACGCACGATTAGCGAGCGCCCCTGCCAAGATAATCTCAAGAAGTTCGCTCGTGTCGCTTTTAATAGTATTAACTGCCTCAAGCGCTTCTTTGATTGACGGGAGCGAAACCAATGTGTGCTGCAGTTCGATAATTTTTTTCTCTTCGATATTTACCGAGCCGGTAATCCCCATGCTTCCCTTGGGAACGAATTTATAAAAATCCCAGATATGCTTAAGACTGCTCAAGGAAACCACAAAGAGCGAAGCCGTATAGCTTTTAGCTTTTAACTTTTGGACTGCGGCCTGCAGGGCAGGGAGGTGCGGATCAAGGCATACGACAGCCACTTCTTTGCCTTGGCTTTTTATTTCAATCGCTGCTGCTTTTGCTTCAAGCGCTTCTTCTTCTGAAATCAAAGCAAGGGCTTCAATATTCATAGGAGCTGTTTTTATATCAAGATACGGAAATCCGGCTTTAAGCGCATGACGCCGAGCTTCCCGCTCTTCAGCTTCCGCAGTACCGGCTCGAGGTGGTCCGCGATGAA
>CAYIFL010000019.1:6236-9325 GCA_964362685.1 uncultured Candidatus Saccharibacteria bacterium | reverse complement strand
TGACTTGAGACCAAAGACTAATGACCAAAGTAAAAATGTCCTAAGTTATCAGTCATCAGTTATTGGTTGGAGCGATATCTACCACCTCATAATCCTCCCGATGCATGACGAGCCGCATGAACTCATCCGGGAATCATTAGAGAGCTTGCGCAATGCCACATATCCCAAAGATAAATGTATAGTCGTGCTTAGTATAGAAGAACGCGGATATAAAAATCTAAAAGAAGATATTGGAAAAATTGAAAAAGAGTTCGGCAATGCCTTTTTAAAATTTCTAGTTACGGTCCATCCCGCACATCTCCCGGGAGAGATGCCGGGCAAGGGCTCAAACGAAACCTGGGCAGTAAAAGAAACACAACGGCTTGTGATCGACCCGCTCAAGATTCCATACGAATCTATCATGGCTTCGGTTTTCGACGTGGATACCCAAGTGCCAGCTGGCTATTTTGCCCGCTTAACCTATGTATATTTAACCTCGCCCAAGAGAGACCGCTCAAGCTATCAACCAATTCCGCTTTTTACTAATAATATCTATGAAGCGCCGGCATTGGGACGCGTAATCTCTTTTTCAGCAACCTTCTGGCATATGATGCAGCAATCGCGGCCAGAGCGCCTAACCACATTCTCCTCGCATTCAATGCCATTCAAAGCTTTAGTTGAAATCGGCTTTTGGCAAACTGATATTGTTTCAGAAGATTCGCGAATTTTTTGGCAATGCTATCTACACTATGGCGGCGACTGGAGAGTAGTGCCGCTCCACTACCCCGTGATGATGGATGCGAATGTGGCGCCAACTTTCTGGGGCACTCTTCTTAACCTCTATAAACAACAGCGCAGATGGGGCTGGGGATGCGAAAATATTCCGTATATACTGGGCGGCTTTCTAAAGAATCCGCGTATCCCATTCCGGAAAAAATTCTACTGGAGCTTTACCATTATTGAAGGATTTCATTCCTGGGCAACCAATGCCCTGATGATTTTCGCCCTAGGATGGCTTCCGATTCTTTTAGGCGGCAATGCGTTTCACGTTACAGTTCTCTCCTATAATCTGCCTATTATAACCAGATGGATTATGACCTTAGCAATGGTCGGCATCGTGACTGCAGCAATTTTAAGCATCATCCTTTTGCCGCCGAAGCCAAAATGGTTTAGGCCATGGCATTATCCTTTATACTTTGTGCAGTGGGCACTGATGCCTATTACCTTAATTGTATTCGGCGCTTTCCCAGGACTCGAAGCGCAGACGCGCCTGATGCTCGGCGGAAGATTTAAATTAGGATTTTGGGTAACGCCCAAGAGTAGGTCAAATTCCGAATTACAAATCCCAAATTACAAATAAATTTTAATTTCAAAATTCTAAGCATTTTTACACAACGTGCGCTTGGTTTAAACCAAGCGCACCATGGAGGATCAACTTACTTTTTTCATTTTCCGCCAAATTTTTACGCCGCCGAAAAGTAAAGGATAAAATACAATAGTAGAAAAGAGAACAAACTCTAGAATACGAAAAATAGATTGGATATTCAAAAACCAATCCTCTAAACAAGTATCTCCAGGAACGCAACGAATAAAGCTGAAGAAAAACGTATCTATGGCAAGCAGTATTATCCCCACAGTCACAAAAAGCCCCTCAATTATCAAAAAATTCCTTAGTTTAAACATTTTGTTTTTTATATTTTATTTTTACTTTTTTATTTACACCTCAAACCACCCCCGAATAATATATTCATCAACCATTTCTTTCATTTTTTCCTCGCCGAAATACGAAATAAAAATTTTATTCCAGAGCACTTCCTGATGATGGTAAAAATAATGCATAGCGCCGCCTTCTTTTGCCACAACCAAAGACATGATCGTATCAACCAGGTTAAAACTCACCAGGGTCTCTCCGCCTGATTCGGAGCGAAAATAATCTCCGACCCAATTCAGCCCCTGCCAAAAGCGTAGATCAGCGGAAAAATTCTTTAAAATCGATCCGGCGCTTGTGAGCATAGTTTGCGCCTTGTCCCAATGCCTTCCCTCGGGATTTATGTGCGGCACAAACAGGCGCCAGTCATTCGGATCTTCTTTTGCCAGATAACGCTGGATAATAAACCACTGGATCTTTTTCGGATCCCCGACGTTCCGCTCTTCCGGCAAGCTGCCGCGCAAAAGGGAAATTATTTTTTTGGAAAAATCAGCATCCTTCGAATACTTTTTGAATAAATGGGAATAATACGGCACTTCATTCAAGTAATGCAAAAGCAAAGAGAACATTCTAAGGAGCTCGCCCGCAATGCCGAGCTCAATCGGAATCACAAAAATCAAACCAAGTTCTTTGAGGTGGCTCAAATTGTGGAATTTTTTCCGCACAAACGGCTCTGCAGAGCGCGCCCAGCGCTCGTCCAAAACCTCAACTGCGATATCCCGCTCTTCAAAATCGCCTGGCGTGAGTTTTTCATACTGCCTGAAAAAAATGGTATTGAGCCATTCCCGCTCTTCTAAAAACCGGAGTGCGGCAAAGACCTGGCTCAACTTTTCTTTTGCAAGCATCTCCGAAACCGTTTTATACCCCAGGGCCTTCAGGATATGTTTCGGCGGCTCCTGCTCCAGGAGCTCTGCGGCTTTTTCTTTTTTTATGAAAAATCCCTTGGGATGATTCGCGGCTTCAAGCGCAACGCCGAGCACTCGCTCCAAATCTTTACGGTCAGTCAATTTCGGCTTATCTAACGATTCAAAAAGAAAGGCATTGTCCTTCTCCACCTTGTTTATAAGAGCGTGATTCACTTTGTCTGCGTTCCGCCGCTTGCCCAAACCCAATTCCGCCAGCCGATTTTCAATAGCAGTCTCATTCTCCTCTACGATTTCGCCGAGGACCTTTTTTCTGCCGGTGCGCTTCCCCAGCTCTTGCTCCAGTTTTCGTATCTCTTCCTTCGGCGCCCGGAGAATTTTTGCTATTTTTTCGTAAGCTAACATAATACGAATCTGCGAATTAACTCGAATGCCTCGAATATTAACCGACTATCCTCTTCGGCGTTAAAACATTCTGACGAAAATTAACAATGATGCCTAGATGTAAACCTGACGATATTAAATATCGCTTCATTTGA
>CAYIFL010000019.1:0-6136 GCA_964362685.1 uncultured Candidatus Saccharibacteria bacterium | reverse complement strand
GAGTTAAATTCGTATTACCCTGATTAGCAGCTCTCTCCATCTCTCCCCCTTCTCAAACTCGTGTTTCGTCAAAATCCCCGATTTCGCGCCGATTGATTCTACCATAGAGGTCGCGTTTGCGGATCCCAAGCGAATCGCGTACTCCACCGCAAGATGCGAACATAATCCCTTTCTGCACTCTTCTTTGTGCCGCATAAGTCCCGCGACAAATCCGGACCCAAACGCATCTCCTGCGCCGCTTCGATCAACCATTTTCTTTTCTTTTATAATCCCTGCACTCCACATATAGCTGCCATCCGAAACATGAACGCCGCGCCCGCCGTCAGTCATAACCGCAATACCCGGCACTGCCTCGTCAAACACCTTAAAAATCCTCTTTTCATGGTCAAAATGCACGCCAGTCAAGTACGCGGCTTCTTCACGATTTACCAAAACAACCTTAACCTTGCCTAAAATAGTTTTGAGTCCGCTTATTTTTTTCTGAATCAGCGCCTTCGAGGGATTGATGGCAATGTGTACGCCGCGTTTCCATAACTGATCAATTATACTTTCTATAATAGAAAATTCGATATTCCCCGGCACGATATACGCCCAGCGTGATTTTAATTTCTGAAGCGGAATGTCGTGCTGTGTCAAATCACCGGATGCCCCGCGATACGTTAAAATCGTACGCTCGCCATTTGGTGCGAGTAAAAAGGTTGAATACGCTGTGCCCTTATGGTGATCTCGTGCCGCATGCACGCGCACGCCTTCGAGCTTCAGCTCTCTCACAATCGCATCGCCATCTTCATCATGCCCAGTTTTTATCACTGCCGCAGTTTTAAATCCCTGCCGGCCAAAAGTTACAGCCGCGTTCGTTGCGCCTCCACCAGTTGAAAAAACGGGCTTCCCGACATCAAGCTTTCCTCCCAAAGCAAAGCACTGCGCTTCGCCCTCGGGAAAACCGATTTTTTTCAAATGCTCCGGGTCATGCAAAACCTTAAAAAACTCGCTTTGGAGAAACACGTCGCGGGACGCGGTACCGATTGTGATAACATCGTACATAAAGGAGTTAGTAGTTAGAATTTAGGAGTTAGTTTTTAATACTTGTAGCAATCTATTTAGCATCCTCATTACCTCGTTTAATAACTTTAAACATTTTTGATAGTCAACTTCGTTTAAATAACGAAGCCGCCTAGATATTTCGAGTTGAGTTTCTAGCTCGGCCCCCGAGGAAAACGCTATATTTACAAATTGAGCGTATTCTTTAGTATGGCTTCGGATATACCCCTCAGCGGTATTTGAAGGAATTGCGACAACAGCTCGCCGTATCTGGCTAACTAGTCCATATAATTCAGATTTAGGAAAATTTTCAGTTAATCCATATATTAAAATAACCAATTCAATTGATTTTTGCCAAACTATTAATTCACGAAATGATTTCGTTTTCATCACCGTGCTAACTCCTAACTCCTAGCTACGAGCTACTTCCTCTTAATCACCTTTTTGACGGCTGCCTTGATATTTTTAACCCCCATGCCATATTTTTCTATGAGCTCCTTCGGCGCTCCGGATTCGCCAAACACATTTTGCATACCAATAAATTCCATTGGTACCGGATTATTTTTTGCCAAAACCTCCGCAACTGCGCCTCCTAAGCCGCCAATAATCTGATGCTCCTCAACCGTCACAACCGCGCCGCACTTCTCCGCGACTTCAACAATTCTTCTTTCATCCATCGGCTTAATCGTGTGGTTATTTAAAACCAAAACTCCTATATTTTCTTTCTCCAATTCCCGCGCAGCAAGAAGCGCATTATGAAGCAAGGGTCCGCAGGCGATAATCGCTACTTGAGGCTTGCGAGCTTGCCCTGAGCCTGTCGAAGGGTGCCAGAAAATTTCTGCCTTGCCCGGAGTAAAAGGCGTTTCCTCTGTGGTAAGCAGAGGTGTTTTCTCCCTATGAAACCGCAGATATACCGGGCCCCAAATCTGCGCGGCAGCAATCGTTGCTTTTTTCGCCTCAATCGCATCGCACGGTGAGATAACCATCATATTTGCCATAACCCGCATTGTGGCAATATCTTCAATTGCCTGATGCGTTGCGCCATCAGGACCAACCGAGATGCCAGCGTGGTGCCCGGCGATTTTCACATTGGAGTCATTATACGAAATCGTGGTGCGAATCTGCTCCCAATTTCGCCCCGGAGAAAAGGTGGCATAGGAAGAAATAAACGGAATTTTGCCGGAGATGCCGAGCCCTGCGGCAATGGTTGCCATATTTTGTTCCGCAACACCAACCTCAAAAAACCGATCTGGATATTTTTTAGCAAACGCTTCAGCGCGCGTTGATTCCGTTAAATCAGCGGACAACACAACCACATTGGGATTTTCTGCGCCAAGAATGATTAATCCATCACCATACCCATCTCTGGTGGGCATTTGTCGTATATCATCATCAAATAACTTTAAGCTTAGTTTTACAGATGGATTAATCATAAAAGTTCTATATCAGGACTCAATGCTATACACCATATAGTATATCATTAGGCTCTTATTGCTGCCACGCAAAACATATCCATCTAGCTCCTGTACAACTTGCTATGCGTATCAATGGCAACAAATAAAAACGTATTTGCTTTAATCTCCTTATAGATTGCCCGCAAATCCCCGGCAATATTGATGCTTCGATACCCCTCGTATTTTCCACGCAGTGAGTGATTGCCCAACAGGGGATCAAATTGATCTTTTATAAAAAGCTTTATCCTCTTCTTAAAACGCTCTTTCTCGCTTTCGCGAAGTTTCTTATACTGCTTTTCAAAGTGCCGATGAAAAAGAATCCTCATAGAGAATCAAGGTGGTGAGAGACTTCCTCGTATGAGCGGAGGGGTCTGGATATATTTTTTTTCTTCACGATATCGCTCTCTATGGAACCAAGTATTGATTCGAGCTCGCGGGACATACGGGGAATTTGAGAAAAATACACAGAACGATTTCTGATGAATGCTTTGAGGTATGCATTCATAATGGTGCTTAAAGGAAGGCCAAGCTCCTTGGCTAATTTCTGCGCGTTTTCTTTAACCTCTTTATCTGCTTTGATATTAATGATTGTTTTCATATACCCAAAGTATATACAACGGGTTATTGATGTCAACGGCTTCGTGTCTATTAGTCTTCTATTGGTGTCTTTTAGTGCGCTAGAGGCCGGAATGTCCCCGCAATCGCCTGAAGCAAATTCGTATAGTTATTGTCTCCGGGATCGTAATCGCGCAAAAGCAATTGAAAATCGCCCTTGCACAACTCTTTGTACAGATCGTCTGTTTCTATCATAGCAAAATCTTTGCCAACTTTCTTGCAGCTTTTAGACACAAGCGCTGATTGCTCCAGCCCCTTAAAAATATGCACTTGGAGATAAGGCACGCCGGCTTTACGCAAACCACCTTCGGTAGTAGAAAGAACTACTGCGGGTTCGCCGTACTCCCCATCAATCGTATTTGCCCCTTCGATTGCAAACCATTCTCTCGGCATCCGCACTTCAAAGCCATACGTTTGGTTTTCATACCACGGCCAGCCGATAAGCGAGATGCCATCTACGTCCTGCGCCACATCAAATGCCCTACTTGCGAGAATTTCCTGCTGCTCTACTTGCCGCGCAACCAAAATCGTAAGCGCGGCTGACGCGCGCGTAAGCTGCATCTGGAGGTAAAAAATACATATCCCGCCAAACACAACTACACACGCGGAACTTAAAAGCAATTTATACATGAACTGAAATTTTCAATTCTCATTTCTCATTTCTCATTTCTTTGCTTGTGATTTATATAATTCCGGGTCAATAATCCTTTCAAAACAGATATTCCCTACCCCATGATCCCAAGTATCCATTTTAGTTCCGTAGGGCCCTTCTGGATACCGAAGCGCCGGAGTATTTATATTTTTTGAATCTACGTTGAAATTCGCGCAGAGATTGAAAGATAAATTGCCGGTTTTCTGATACGTATATGCTTCCTGCGTCTGCGGATCAACCGGCGCCTTGAATCCGGAAATACTATCAGTCAAATCATTGAGCGTATTCGGCAATTTATTTTTCTGCTGCCAGTAATTTACAATCTGCCATTGAATATTTTGCAAATCAGAAACTTTTTGCTGATCAAAGCGATTCAAGCGCTGCTTAAAAGGCGACCCAACCGCGAAAAATCCGTAGACGATAATCGCTAAAGCCAAAGCAAGAATAACCCAAACTTTGATTTTAACTATCTTTGCAAATTCTCCGGGTTGCTTACGCAGAGTATAGAGGTAATACCAAAATACGATGCCGCCCACAGCAAATACAGCGCATACTTTCAGAATAAAGGGTGTGGTGAGTTCTCCTCCTAAAAAGTTGTAGATCAAAGCAACAAGGTCACCGATTAATAAGAGGGCTGCGAGAAAAACCGTTAAATAGATCAGCCATCGCCGCAGACGCAGCTCATTTTTCTCCGGAGATTTCCGCACATCTTTTTCAATAAACCAGCTTGTCCACACAAACACGCCGAAAATAATAATGAAAAGCGAAAGCTCCCAGCGGATAGAACTTGCGGGATCATAATAGAGATTCAACGGGTCTGGGAAAGCGATATTGATGTAATCAAATATAAGATTCAGTACACTAAAGGTGCTTACGTAGAGCGCGATTGTACTCAAAAGATGCATAAATACATCGCGCGGATAGGTTTTTTGCATAGTGTTATTCATAGTTTTAGTGGCTAATCGCTCATTTTATTTTCTCCAACATTTTTCGCATAGTTATCATTTGAATTCTTAATTCTGCATTCTTAATTTATAATTAGCTCGCTACTGGTGCTCCGACCTAATCTTACTCTGCAACGTCCGCAATTCCCCAAGCGCGACCCTTGCCTCTTCTTTGGTTGGCGGCTTTCCGTGCCACTCGAATTTATTTTCCATAAAATCAACCCCCTTGCCCGGAATCGTGTGCGCGATAATAACCGTCGGCTTTTCCCAAATTGCTTTTGTTTCGTTTACTGCGTCAACAATCTGCGGAATATTGTGCCCGTCAATTTCCAAAACCTGCCAATTAAATGATTCATATTTCTCACGCAGAGAGTCGAGGGGCATCACGTCTTCGGTAAATCCGTCTATTTGAATGTTATTCCGATCAATCAAGGCAGTCAAATTATTCAATTTATTTTTGCCGGCAAACATCACTGCTTCCCATAAATTCCCTTCCTGATGCTCGCCATCAGAAAGAAAACAATAGATGCGGTATTTTGCCTTGTCGAGTTTTGCCGCGAGCGCCATGCCAATTGCCTGCGAGAGTCCTGATCCCAAGGGCCCTGAAGTAGTTTCAACTCCAGGCAAGCTTGTGCGATGCGGATGCCCCTGAAGCCGCGAGTTGATTTTCCGCAGCGTCTTCAATTCCTCAATCGGAAAATACCCTGCGTGCGCCATCGCAACATACCGCACCGGGCAAATATGGCCATTCGATAAAATCAATCTGTCCCGCTCCGGCAAATCAGGATTTTTCGGATCATGATGCAGAATATAAAAATAAAATGCGGTAAAAATATCTGCCATGCCCAAGGGCCCGGCCGAGTGTCCGCTCCCTGCCTCAACAAGGGTTTTAATAATATCCTGCCGGATGTCATTCGCGACCATTTCAAGCTCTTTGACTTTCTTGTCGTGTAAAAGTTCGTGCATACAGCTTAAATTTTTAATTTCTAATTTTTAATTTTCAAACTGCGGTAAGTTCTCGATATGCTTCCTCTGGGTTTGGACTCTCAAAAATATAGCTTGCACTCACCACAATATCCGCTCCTGCATCTTTGCACATTTTTGCTGTTTCCAAATTTATCCCGCCATCCACTTCGATTATAACATCCGGATGGTTTTTCTTCAAAAATTTGATTTTCTCCAAAACCCCCGTATCGAATGTTTGCCCGGCTTTCCCAGGTGAGACCGCCA
This sequence comes from uncultured Candidatus Saccharibacteria bacterium, assembly GCA_964362685.1. GTDB lineage: Bacteria > Patescibacteriota > Minisyncoccia > UBA6257 > UBA9933 > CAYIFL01. The sequence goes on along the minus strand of CAYIFL010000019.1, from coordinate 200 downwards.
AGATCTGTACAAATTTGATGTGACTAAGATGCGGCACGAGTTTTTGAACGTCTGTCGCGGGATTTACCGCTAACCCGATTTCGAATTTTTTATCTTCCGGATTCATCAAAAAATCAGTGGGGCTAAGCGCTTCGCAGTGCAAAATAATTCGATTCGCAACCGCCATCCACGGAAGCATTGCTTCGGTTGGTTTTTCAACC
>CAYIFL010000018.1:0-10087 GCA_964362685.1 uncultured Candidatus Saccharibacteria bacterium | reverse complement strand
CGAGAGCGAGCGCAAATTCCTCGCTGGGGAATTTGATAGCGTGTTTTCGTGGAAATTGCTGATTGGGGAATGTCGTGGAAATTGCTGATTGGAAAATAAGGATGTAAAGTGATAGGCAATGAAAAGAATTATTGCACATCTCGATATGGATAGTTTCTTCGCTTCTGTTGAGGAGCGCGACAAGCCGCGCTTGGCTGGGCTGCCCATCGTCGTCGGTGCGGATCCGGAAGAAGGCAAGGGACGTGGTGTTGTTTCAACCGCAAACTACAGCGCGCGCGCGTATGGCATTCATTCCGCGATGCCCATTACGAAAGCGTGGCAACTCTCTGAAACTGCGCGGAGAGACGGAAAGCCCGCCGCGGTTTTCATCACGCCGAATTTTTCCCGGTATGAAAGCACCTCACGCCGGATTATCGAGATCGTTCAAAAGTACGTCTCTATAGTAGAGACGGCAAGCATCGATGAATTTTATTTGGAGCTCACCGCGTTCGGAAGTTTTCCAAAAGCAGAAGAGCTGTGCCGAGAGATCAAAAAAGAAATATTCAAAAAAGAAAAACTGACAGCGTCCGTCGGCATCGGCCCGAATAAGCTCATTGCGAAAATTGCGTCGGATTATAAAAAGCCGGATGGGTTCACGGTAGTGCGCGAGGAAGATGCCGAAGCATTTTTGGAGCCGCTGCCTATCCGCAAGATTCCCGGCATTGGGCCAAAGACGGAGCTTTTGCTTTTGGAGCAAGGTATAAAAACAATCCGCGATCTCAGAAAAATTTCGAAAGAAGATTTGCGCGATGCATTCGGAAAAGCCGGAGAATGGATGTATGAAAAAAGCAGAGGACGAGACGATGCGGCCATCCTAACCGAGCGCGAAGCAAAATCAATCGGCGAGCAGGAAACGTTCGCGCGAGACACGAATGACGTTGCGTTTATAACGGATCGCCTCCGCGCGTTATGCAAAAGCGTTTTCAGCACATTTGAGAAAAGCGGATTCACACATTTTAAAACGATTGCGCTTATTGTGCGCTTCCACGATTTTGAAACCAAAACGAGAGCGCATACGTTAAAGGAAAAAAGTTCATCAGCTGCTATTTTGGAGTTTGAAGCTATGAAATTACTTTTGCCGTTCTTCGACAAAAGAGAAAATCCAAACAAAAAGCTAATTCGTTTGATTGGCGCGCGTATTGAAAAATTGGGAGGGTAGCATATAGTTAGTCGTATATATTCGTGGCATTCGTGTGTAGTATTCGTAGATTCGTGTTATCTATTATGGAGCACAAAAAATTATACAAAAGCGATACGGATAAAGTACTCTTTGGTGTTTTCGGCGGCTTAGGGGAATATTTGCATTTTGACGCAACAATCTTGCGAATCATCTATGTTTTCGTGACTGCCTTCAGCGGATTTTTCCCGGGGATTGTAGCGTATATTGTTGCTGCATTGATTATTCCCAAGAAAAACTAACATGAAGCAATCTGCTATTGTCCTTAGTATTATTATTTTGGCTGGGCTTGTATTCGCGGGTTTTGTGTACTTTTTTGTTTTTATAAATCAGAGCGCGCCGCCGGACCAGGGCGAGACAATAATCGTGAGTGGTGTTATTGTCGAGGTCGCTCCTGATCTCTTAAATCTTACTATCCGAGATGCGCAAAGAAATGAAATGCGTCTCTCTATTTCTCCCACTACAAAACTTGCTGATATAGATGGCAAGACAGCGAGTATTAGTATGTTTCTTGGGGGTTTTGAGGTTGCGGCAGTAGGCGTGCAAACCAATCCTAATAATTTTGACGCTTCGGAAATCAAAATTACTAAAGAGCCGAATATTATTGTTGATGAGCCAAAGCCGAACGATACCGTAGGCGAAGCGTTTACCGTAAGCGGCCGCGCCCGGGTTTTTGAAAACCAATTTAACATCCATGTTTTATCCGAAGGCGGGGCGATTTATGAAGCTCATATAATGGCGAATGCGCCGGATACTGGTATGTTCGGTGAGTTTACGCATGAGGTTAAGCTTGATTCAGCAAAAACGCGTGGGATTTCGGAGGTCGTTTTAGAGGTCTATGAAAATTCTGCACGAGACGGAAGCGAAATCAATAAAGTGACGATTCCTTTGCTTTTTCAATCTGGTGATATGCGGATTCTTAAGGTTTTCTTTGGGAATAATCGGATGGATCCCGACCAGACCTGCATTAAGGTTTTTCCCGTGAATCGGAGTATAGAGCGCACTTCTGCGGTTGCGCAGGCGGCCTTGAATGAATTACTCAAGGGCCCGAGTGATGAGGAAAAAAATAAAGCGTTTTTCACAAGTATTAATCCCGGCGTGGTACTCAAGAGCGTTTTGATTGATGCCTCAAGCACTGCGTATGCGGATTTTAGCAGCGGCTTAGAGCAAGGCGTGGGCGGTTCCTGCAAGGTATCGGCAATCCGCGCGCAGATCACGCAAACCCTTTTGCAATTTCCCGGAATCAAAAATGTGGTTATTTCGGTGAATGGGAATTCGACGAGCACGTTACAACCATAGGTTGTAATTTTCAATTTCCAATTCTCAATTTCCAATTAATTCTTAAATGTTTTAATGTTCTAAAAAGGCTTGACAGGAGCTCTATTTTTGTGCTTTATTTTAATCAGCATAACTTTAACAAAGGAGGTTCACGTGAGTTACTTGGATATCAGGAAAAGGATTATGAAGGAGTTTTCTCTCCAAGCAAAAAGTGCGCGTTTCGAATATGCATGGAGTATGGTGGGGCCGAACGGCGAGACGCTTTTCACAGATGTCTTTTCTATCGGTAGTCAACCCTCTTGGATTCGAAGAGCTGCGATTGTGGTCACGAGCGGAGTGCATGGCTATGAATTGGGCGCTGGTTCTCTTGCGCAGATCGCTTTGATGCGTACAGTGCGGGAGCGGCGACTACGGTTCAAGCATCCGTTGATTTTAGTGCATGCCCTAAATCCTTGGGGCACAGCGTACGGCAGGCGGAACGATCAAGATAATATAGAGCCGAACCGCGGTTCTGGCGAGGATTTTACCACGATGACGGAGTACGCAAAATACCGGCCGCTCGTGGAGCCAGGGGAGTGGGACGAAGATGCCGAGAAGCGTCTTCGGGAAGCTCTTGTCGATCCAGTAGTATGCCCCGATCTTTTTAGGAACGTTTTGGGCGGTCAGTGCGATTTCCCGAAGGGGCTTTTCTATGGCGGGAGGTCTCTATGTCGAAGCGCGATAACCTTGCGAAGGATTTGCGGGGGGTTTCTCGCTCAATGCAAAAACATCGCAGTTCTTGATTTCCATACGGGATTGGGAGCTGACGGTGCGTGCGAGCTTCTCTCACCGATTGCGTCGCGAGACGCGCGAGGCTACGAATTCGTCAAGTACTGGTTCGGAGATCGCGCTACGTTTCCGAATATAGGAGAAGGGGAAAGTGTTGTGTCTCCGGTCAAGGGCGACCTACTGGATGCATTAGTGCGCTTCTTGCCGGAAGCGAATGTTGTCCCTATCGCGCTTGAATGCGGGACTGGCGTGCCATTTGAAGAGTCATTTCCGCTTCTCGTCGAGGAGAACTATTTGTGGTTTCACCAATCGCTCAAGAATAACAGGCGGCGCAAGGTAGTTGCGGAGAGGTTAGTAAACGAGGTCTTCTCTCCGCCTCGGCCTGAATGGCAAGAGAATGTCAATGCACGGGTGCTAGAGCTCGTTCAAGAGATGGATTCCAAGCTTCCGTGAATAGAGTTCTTCGGATTTCCCGCTGCGGGCGCAGTTTCACGCGCCCCAGCGGTTTTTTTATTGCTGTGGCAAAATAATCGTGCATAGTCTTCAAAGTAGCCCCTATTCAATTCGAGAGGTTTAATTGACAATGATCGTATATTCTATATTATTTAAAACGTATGATTACACAGCAATTACTTAAAAAAATTAAGAAACCTACTTTACAAAAGATTGGCAAGAGCTCAATGGTGGTTTTTCCATTAGCAATGTGGCGCGAGCTTGAGGACTCGCTTGAAGAATTAGAAATGGAGCATGCCCGTACGCTTCCGAAAAAAATCGCAAGAGCGCGCAAAGGAAAAAGGTCTTACTCTTTGTCGCAGACGAAGAAACTCCTTGGTGTATAATGCTCATGCGGTATGAATTCAAGCCGAGCGCAATAAAAGATTTAAAGAAACTTCCAGTAGCTCTCCGGAGAGGTATCTTAAATAAACTTGAATTTTACGCTGCATCAAAGGATCCACTCCAATTTGCTAAACCTCTGCGGGATAGAAGATTCGGCGAGTACCGATTCCGCATTGGCGATTATCGTGTGCTTTTTGACGTTGATTATAGAAGGGGCGCTATGATTATTTTGGCAATCGGCCACCGTAAAGATATCTATCGTTAACTCCGTTTTTAACTATTCTTATATTCTCAAGAATATCAGAATAGTTTTTGGATTATGGAAACTCCGGAAAAATATTCATTGGAAAAAGCGCGGGAGGAAGCGGAAAAATTGCAAACTAAAGTAAAATCCGGCAAAGCCCATTCTTATTCTGAAGCTGAAAGCATTATTGAGGTAGAAGAAAGTAGAGCTAATGCGAGAGAATATGGATTTGGGGATGGTTTAGAAAAGAGTATCGCGGAGATAACGAAATTATTAGAAAGCCAAGTAATTGTTGTGGTTGGTTTTAACGGTTCGGATGCGAATGTTGGTAAAAGTTTTTTTGCCCAAGCATTAGCAAAAAAATTGCATGAACAAGGCGTGGATGTCTCAATTTCTCGAGGGTTCAATGATTTAGAACATAGAAAAATATTTAGGCACTATAAAAAGATAGTTTTTATATTTGAACAGTTAGAGTGGGGTTCAGTTAATGTTAGATATTATAAAAAAATGAAAGAGTCGTACGATAGAGAAGTTAAAAACGAATTAGGGAAAAAGAGGTACAAGGTTAAGGGTGTTGATTTTTGGATAGGTATATATAGGCCAGATAAACCATTCGGAACACATATGATAAGCGGAGATGAAGGCGTGCCCATTGCTGATATTATTATTCGTAACGACTCTGCCCGGGATAAATGAGTAAATCAATCTATTCAGTCTAATCTGCGTTTATGATCACCATCGACGATTTCAAAAAACTTGATCTCCGAGTTGCAAAAATTATTTCTGCTGAACGCGTGGAGGGTTCGGAGAAGTTGTTAAAATTAAAAGTTTCACTCGGGAAACAAGTGTCTTCTTCGGATACTATCACGCGTGATAGTATCCAGTCCGAAGCAGGGGAATCAGTGGAGGAAGAGAGGCAGATTATTGCGGGCATAGGGAAGACATACACGCCCGAGGATTTACTCAATAGAGAAATTGTGATTGTTGCAAACCTCGAACCGCGAAAATTGCTGGGACTTGAGAGCAATGGAATGCTTTTGTGCGCGGATGCGCCGGATGGCCCAGTTCTGCTTATGCCGGAGAAGAAGGTTGACCCGGGGGCAAAAGTAAAGTAGATTGCAGAAATGAAGAAAGGGGTTTTTATCCTCGTATTGGTGCTTATTGCATTGTTTTTAAGCATTTCGTACGTTTTACTAAGCAGGGGCAAGCAAGCCGTTAGTCTTGTTCCATCGAGGGTTTCTGAAAAACTTGTGGTTGCCCATCCATGGGTTGAAGTTTTTTCTTCAACCGTATTTGAATTGAAACCCGACGGCTCAATAGCGCGTGAACTCCGGACCGGCGATGAATTACTTTCCACAACCACCATACGGACCGATAAAGGCGGTATGGTGAATATTTATTTTCCGGACGGCTCGGTGGCGCGATTTGAGCCGAACACCACGTTTGTCTTACGCGAAGCATCGTATGATCCGCAAAGCGAAAAATTACTGGTGAGGATTGAGCTTACGGCAGGCAGGGTGTGGTCAAAGATTATCGATCTCACGACTCCTGATTCCATTTGGGAAGTAAGAACAAGCAACGCGATAGCTACGGTGAGGGGAACTGCTTTCGGTTTTGGCTATTTCGAGGGCAGATCGAGGATCTTCGGCTCCGAACATAATGTTAGCGTGGGCGTCCTGGATCCCAAAACAAAAATAGTTATCGAGGGCACGGAGCGTATGGTGTCTCCCAATAAGCTTTTTGAGATTAAACAAGAGGATGTGGAAAAAATCAAAAATAATCCGCGCCTCGCGGCTGTCGCAGATATTCCAGAAAGTCTTGCCCGTGAAGATTTTTTCAAAAGAAATCAGGATGCTGACAGCGCCATTGATAAAAAAATAGAAGAGCTCGATACAGCCGGCCTTTCGAAGGAAGAAGCAAAAAGAGTTTTCCGCGAGGATGTTATAGAGCAGTTCAGGGAAGAGATTGAGCAGCAAAGGAATGATGAAAAAAACAATAGGGCGATAGATGTACCCGTAGAGAGCAAGAGAAACGAAGGAAGCAAAATAATGAGCACAGAAAATCGTGTCCTCAAGAAAAGTGAGGACAACGCAAAAGCGCCAAGCCCGAAAACCGAAGATCAAGATGCGAGGAACGAGCTGCGGAGCGCAGATACGGCGAACCAAGCCGAGGCGGGCGGCGATTTTATCCAGAATAGTAAAAACCAAATTGATGCGTTAACGAAGGATAAGAAAGGTACAGAAGCGATTGATGCCGTGAATGCGAAAGCGGCTAATCAGGCATCAGAAAATCAAAAGATAGAAGGCCAACCTGAAGCTGTACCTAATCTAGGCCAAGCGAGCGTCAAGGACGTACCGGAGGATAGGAAAAATCAAATTAATACTATCGATAAAAAAGAGGATGTGCTATCTTCTAAGGCCGTGGGTAAACCTATAGTACCCAAGTAGGGGAAGATCTTATAATCTATCGAGATGACTAGGAGTATTTTGCGTTTTCTACGGCATACAAAGAGTATCTACTTTTTGATTGCTGTTTTAGTTTCTATTCTTATTTCGTATTCGTATGCGCAAGGGCTTTTTTCCGGCCTGGAAAACTTTTTTGAGGACATCTTTTTTTCTTCAAAACCTATCGCCGCTGATTTAGTCATTGTCTCAATAGACAACGAGTCTATTGCGCGCCTTGGGCAGTGGCCATGGCCGCGGGAGTATTTCTCCCGGGCGCTTTTGAACCTTAACGAAAATCCGCCCAAGAGCGTTGGTTTTGACGTCCTGCTTTCAGAACCCTCGCGATTGGGCAAAAATGATGATGCTGTCTTAAGCTCGGCTCTCAACCAGATTTCTTATCCCGTTATTTTCCCCGTTGAGGGAGAATCGTTTTCATCTGGCGGCGAAGGCCTGCGCGCGGCAAACGTAATACAACCCCTTGCTGTTTTCACGAACAATAAGAATGTTTCTTTAGGCCATAGTAATTTAATTTTAGATTCGGATAATATCGTTCGAAAGTTTCCGTTAGAAATAGAAAATAGGGGAGCCGGCCGAGAGACCTACCAATCTTTTTCGTACGAGATTTTTAAGGCGGCAGGCGGCGATATTTCAAGAAAGAACTCTAAGGAGAATATACCAAGGATAGTCTTTTCGCTTCCGGCAGGCTCAATACGGAGAATTCCCTTTTGGCGGCTTTTAGAAAAGGGATTCGGTTCCGAATTGAAAAATAAAATTGTCTTGATTGGCTCTACGTCTCCTGATTTGCACGATGAGAATTTGACGCCGATGGGAAAAGGCAAGGCAATGCCCGGCGTGGAGATTCAGGCGAATATCGTCAATATGTTTCTTTCCGGTTATCGGCTGGAATCCATGAGTACGGGCGCGTCTTTGGCGTGGATATGGATTGCCGCGCTTCTTTCTGCACTGCTATTCTGTTTTTTTAAGCAGTCTTTTGTGCCCGTTCTTTTGAATACACTTCTGGGAGGCCTCTATCTGGTTTTGATAATTCTGTTTTTTAACAAGGGTATTGCAGCCAACTTTTTGCATATACATTTTTCCTGGATTGTATCCACCGCAGGGATTTTCGGTTATCGCTATTTTGCCGGAGAGAAGGAGAAGAGCGAAATCAAAAATGTTTTTTCCAAATACGTTTCTTCGGATGTGCTCAAGTTGATTTTACGGGATCCCCGCAGGGTGGTTCTTGGCGGAGAAGAAAAAGAGGTGACGATATTGTTTTCGGATATACGGAACTTCACCGCGCTTTCAGAAAAAATAAGCGCGCAGGAGCTTGTACGGATGCTGAACACCTATTTTACGGCAATGACTGATGAGATTTTGAAACAGAAGGGAGTGCTTAATAAATATATCGGCGACGCCATTATGGCTTTTTGGGGAGCGCCGCTTAAGGACAGCGATCAGGCCGACAGGGCGCTTTCCGCTTCACTCAATATGCTCGCGCGGCTCAATGAGTTAAATAAGGAATTGCGAAAGGCAGGCGATCCGGAAATCAATATAGGGATCGGGCTCTACTCTGGGCGCGTGGTGGCGGGCAATATCGGGTCGGATCTGCGGTTTGACTACACGGTTATAGGCGACGCGGTAAATATCGCTTCGCGCCTCGAGAGTTTAAATAAAGAATACAAGACAAAAATAATCATCGGCGAATCGACAACAAATAAACTAAAAGGAAATTTCAATTTAAAGTTTTTGGATTCCGTACAAGTTAAAGGGAGGGAAGAGAGGGTAAAAATCTATACCATAGATAGCTATTAGTCAACAATTCTGCGATCGCAGCACTGATAAAAAAAGCCCTCGCCGCGGTGCGACGAGGGGCCTTGCGTTTCTTCTTGGGCGTATTCGCAATTTGTACGAGGTGCCCTAATTTGCGAATATCTTGCACCAAGAGAGTTGAGCTGGGAGCTTTTCCTTCCCAATACATACGCAGGCCAGCGGCGTAGATTAGTGTTGCGCCAACGTAATTGTGTGGAAAGGTTTTCCAAATATTGAAAATGTTTCCTTTTGAGCATCCCAAGTAGCAGGTAAGTGCCCTCACCGGATTCTTTGCGAATCCGAGGTGATAGAGCATCTTTGCGGTTGTGAGGTAGGCATCCTCGGTTTTTCGCAGATCCACCGGACCCCAATCGAAGCTTACGCCATATATCCTGCGGTTTGCGTGAAGGATTTGCGTTGGACCGCTTGCTCCTTCATGCGAGCTGAAGACTCCAAAGCAGTCTTTGATCTTCAAATCTTTACAGAAGAGCAATGTTTCCAAGAAATTCAAGATAAACCAGGGAACTTTCTTTGTGGGGGTCTTCGGGTCGGTAATCTTCTTGTAGAACGTGCTCAATGCCATGTGTCGTTCAATCATCTTCCCGAAATTCTTTTCCTCGCGCGCTACCGCAATCAGGATCTCTGGCGGGATACCATATTCGTCATACGCTCTTTGAAAAACCGCACCGTAGCGTTCGAATTCCAAGAGGCCATTCCTCGAGGATTCCACGCTAAAGAGTTCTTCGTGGATATGCCGTTTCCATCCGATGCCCGTACTTTGTATCGCGGGATAGATATGGAGGCGTTCATCGCCAAGTATGTGAAGCCACGCTTGGAGGCCTTGTGCTTCCATCTCCTCTGCGAGGTGTTCAAACCGATGCGCGATTTTTTCCCTTACATTCTTCGTTTTGAGTTCATGGGCTTCTGCTAAAGAAACAAAAAACACGACACAAATCAGAGCGAGTATGCGTTTCATCACCTCACCATCCTTTCTTTTGTCGGTGTGCTTGTATCACTATATCTATAGATGAGGACTAAAACAAGCTTTGTGGTATAATAGAAGGAATGAAGCTGGTTCTGCATGAGAATGCAATGTATATTCTGCGTTTAGATAAAGGTGATGAGCTTATCGCATTACTCATTCAGTTTTGCGAAAGTGAAAAAATTAAAGCAGGATATTTTTCCGGCATCGGCCTCACGCAAGAACTTATCCTTTCATACTACAATATAGAGAGGAGGCGGTATGAGGATCACGAGTTTAATGAGCAGATGGAAATTACTGGTTTAACCGGCAACGTGACGGCAAAAGGATACGAGAGGATTGTACACTCTCATGGCACATTTGGGGACGCGCGGATGAATGTTATTGGCGGGCATGTTAAGAAACTCGTGGTTGGCGCAACGTGCGAAATTACATTTCAAAAACTCAAGGGGAAGCTGGAACGCGAGCCTGACACAGAGACCGGGTTAAACTTAATGGTATGAATAATT
>CAYIFL010000017.1:0-10230 GCA_964362685.1 uncultured Candidatus Saccharibacteria bacterium | reverse complement strand
CCCTCGACATCACAAAGCCCGGCAAAAAAATAAAAACCGGGCATTTGCATCCTTTAACTATTATCCAAAACCAGATGCGCGAGATTTTTTCTTCGCTCAACTTTTCTGTTGTAGAAGGCCCGGAAGTGGAGACGGAATATTATAATTTCGATGCGCTGAATATCCCGCCTGACCATCCGGCGCGGGATATGTGGGACACATTTTGGCTCCGCCAAGATGAAATAAAAAATAAAAAATCAAAAATCAAAAAGGACGATAAACTATCCGCCGAAAGCGGAAAAGCTAAAAGCTCAAAGTTGCTACTTCGGACCCATACGAGCCCTGTGCAAATTCGTTATATGGAAAAGCATGAGCCGCCGGTGCAGATTATCGTGCCTGGCCGCGTGTTCCGCTACGAAGCAACAGACGCCTCGCATGAGATCAATTTCTATCAGCTTGAGGGTTTGATGGTCGGTTCGGATATCTCTCTCGCGAATTTCAAATTTATCGTCGAACATTTCTTTAAAAAATTCCTTGGTCCAGATATTGATTTCCGTTTTCGCCCAAGTTATTTTCCGTTTACTGAACCAAGTTTAGAGGTTGATATAAAATGTAAGGGCAAGTGGCTTGAGGTAATGGGCGCGGGTATGGTGCATCCCAATGTATTTCGCGCGGTGAAATACGATCCGGGCAAAGTGCAGGGATTTGCGTTTGGCGTTGGCATAGATCGCCTCGCAATGATCAAATACAGCATTCCGGATATCCGGCTCTTTTATTCAGGGGATTTAAGGTTTATCGAGCAGTTTTAGGAGCAACACGAATAATGCGAATTCACACGAATGCCACGAATATGTATTCGTTTCATTCGTGTTTATTTGTAGATTCGTGTTATGCAGAATAAAAATCTATTTCTCGAAGAAGCAGTATTAGACGATATCGCAGAGGAGTTTGATTATATGGAATTGCCCCTCCAAGAGCGGGCTTTTAAACTAGTTGGCGGGCTGGCGCTTCTTGCGGCGCTCATTGTCCTGGGTAAGGTGGTGTCTCTGAATATGGTGCAGGGCGCTTTTTATACAAATCGTTCTCTTATGAACGCAAGCGCGATTACAACTTCGCGCGCAGAGCGCGGCATTATTTTCGATCGAAACAACAAGCCGCTTGTGAGCAATATCCCTGCATTTCGCGTAACCGTGAATCTCGCCGAGTTATTGAAGAATGAAAAAAATCGCGCAGCAACAATTTCAACCCTTGAACCATTGCTTGCTTTGGAGCCCGGGTATATTGCCAATTTGCTTTCGAGCGTAAATCTGGAAAAACAAAATTCGCTCACCATAAGCCGCGAAGTGAATCTTGATGAGGTGCTGAAGATCAAAAACTTGCATCTCGCATCAGTCGAGGTGCAGAATGATTTTGAGCGGGAGTATGTTGATAGCGAGGTATTCGCGCATATCCTTGGTTACACTGGGTTTGTTGACAGAAATGACTTAAAAAAGAATCCAAGTTTGTCCTTAAATGATTCGGTCGGAAAAACAGGGATCGAAGCGGAATATGACACAGCGCTTCGCGGTGAAGATGGGGAGGCGCTCAAGTATCGTGACGTGAGCGGCACGGTGATCGGAAATAAAACTTTGAAAAACGGTACACCGGGGGATGAGCTGTATCTTACGATCGACGCTGATTTCCAAAAATATTTTTATGATCGATTAAAGCAGGGTTTGGATGCGGTAGGCAGCAAGTCCGGGGTGGGTATTGCCATAGATCCGCAAACCGGCGCGCTTCTTGCTCTTCTTACTATCCCGAGTTTCGACAATAACGGCATTCAATCAAAAGATTTGGTTGATCCAATGAAGCCGCTTTTTAACCGCGCCATAGCAGGGGCGTATGCGCCGGGATCAACGATTAAGCCGCTTGTCGCGTACGCGGCCTTAAAAGAAAATGTCATTGCCCCGGATAAGCAAATTTATTCGCCGGGATATCTTGACGTGCCGAATCCGTATAATCCGGATCTGCCCACTCGTTTTCTTGATTGGCGGCCGCAGGGATGGGTTGATATATATTCGGCGCTCGCGCGCTCATCGAATGTCTATTTTTATGAAGTGGGAGGCGGCTTTGAGGGCCAGCAAGGGCTTGGCATTACTCGCTTAAAAGAATATTGGGCAAAATTCGGCTTAGGGAAAGAAACGGGCATTGATCTGCCAGGTGAAAATTCTGGTTTTTTGCCTGACCCAGAAACAAAAGAAAAAGCAGATCGGGGAATCTGGCGGATCGGCGATACGTATAACGTGACGATTGGCCAGGGGGATCTCTTGGTAACGCCCTTACAGCTCATCAATTATATAGCTACCATAGCAAATGGCGGCAAGGTGTATGCGCCGTTTATTTTGGATAAGATAGTGGATGCGAGTGGTGCGACTACCCGGCAAACCGCGCCTCACGCGCAATCTGATTACTCATCTGACGCGGATATTTTTCATATCATTCAACAAGGGATGATTGACGGGGTGGTAAAGGATTATGGCACGAGCCATACCTTGGCTGATTTGCCGATTGATGTTGCCGCAAAAACCGGTACCGCGCAGATAAATTTGAATACCAAACAAAACGCGTTTTTCGTGGGATATGCGCCGCGGGAAAATCCGCAAGTTGCGATTTTGGTTCTAATCGAAAATGCCCGCGAGGGGAGTTTGAATGCGGTTCCGGTAGCAAAGGATGTGTTTCGGTGGTATTCTGAGAATAGAATGAAATAACACGAATTCAACACGAATAATGCGAATGCCACGAATGGCGTATTCGTAACATTCGTGTGAATTCGTAGATTCGTATTATGTTGCTTATGCAATCTGAACTCCGCCAAGATCTTGTCTCCGGCGATTGGATAGTAGTTGCGCCGAAGCGCGGACTGCGGCCCCATCAATTTGGGAAAACCAAAACGCGGGTAAAAGCGCCGAAGCAAGAATGCCCATTTGAAGATTTCGGCAATGATCCTGAATCGTTTTTGCTCTCCTACACCGCCCTTCCCAAAAAAAATGCGAAGAAAAAGGTTAACGGTATACCGGATGTTTTTGTTTTGAAAAATAAATTCCCAGCGTTTTTCCATAAGGATACGTGCGCCGAGTTATCCAAAAAAGGCCCCTATGCGGTTATGGAAGCGCGCGGGTATCAGGAGCTTATTATAACAAAAAGCCATGATAAAAATTTCAGCGCGCTCGATCCCGAATCTGCATTTTTAGTTTTTAGGGCATTTAAGGATCGCTACCGAACACTTTCAACCGACAACCGCCCATCCTAAAATTCTATTTTTCAACATTGGGGGGACACCGTGGGGGCTTCGGTCTATCATCCGCACTACCAGATTATCGGCATTCCGGTTATTCCGCCGGATATCTCGCATTCCCTCCATGGCTCTGCCGAGTATTTCAAAAAGCATAAAAAATGCATCCATTGTTTTATGCTTGAGGTTGAAAAAAATCATAAGAAGCGGATCATTGCAGAGAACAAGGGAGCCATAGCATTTGTTCCTTTTGCCTCGCGCCAGTCCTTTGAAGTGCGCATTTTTCCAAAAGAGCACTTGCCGTATTTCGAGGAAACCAAGGAAAAACAAATGCGTGAGGTGGTGGAGGTTTTGCAGGAGGTTTTAGGGAAGTTGAAAACAAAGCTAAAAGACCCGGATTATAACTTTTTTATCCATACGGCGCCAGTCAAAGATAGGGGGCGCTACGGCCATTACCATTGGCATATTGAAATTCTCCCCAAAATCAGCATTTGGGCTGGTTTTGAGCTCGGCACCGGGATTGATATTACCGTAGTTGACCCGGATGAGGCAGCCAGCCTACTGGCCCACTAAATAAGCACTAATAGTAGCACTAATACATACTAAAACCCGCATAAAAACAGGTATTTTTGTGTACTTGACAAATAGAAACAATAGGTGTATAATACAACTATTGAAAATTAATCAGTTGCGGAAATTTCCAGCATACGTCTTATTTTCTAAGTTCTCGCAGAGATTTCAGCCGACGCACCTTTCCTTGGTGAGATTCTTTGAGTGATTGTTCAAGCGATTTAAAGAATGAAGGCTGGTAGAGTTTTAGAGCGTCTTGCAATTTTTCCCACTGATCGAGATCTATTTCTACCGTCATTTTTTTCCCTCGCGGTTTTCGGGTTATGGTAAGTGTTGGCATATTTTTCAGTATAAGTTTTGAAAAATACTATGTCAATGGATTTTGCGGAAAACCTGCTATTATACTAGATAGCCGTTATAGGGCCGAAGAGTTAGTTCACTAGCTCACGGCCCCTTGACGGGTATCTCAATGATCCTCGCAACTCTCTCGAGCTTTATTCTTTTAATAATTCAGCGCATCGGCTACTTTGGGATTTTTGTGTTGATGGCATTGGAGAGCGCGAATGTCCCGGTTCCTTCAGAGATAATTATGCCGTTTTCGGGATTTTTAGTAACGCAGGACAGTGTTAATTTCTGGCTAGTGGTTTTTTGGGGAGCATTGGGGAATCTTTTCGGCTCTCTGGTTTCTTATGGGGTTGCCTCTATGTACGGCAAGCAAGCTGTGCGTTTTACTTCCAGGTTTTTGTTCGTTCACGAAAAGGATTTTGACATCGCCGAAAAGTGGTTTGAGAAATACGGGCTTTGGTCCGTGTTTTTCAGCCGTTTATTGCCGGTTGTCCGGACGTTTATTTCTTTCCCGGCGGGAATTTTTAAAGTTGATATCTTAAAATTTTCCTTTTTGACTTTTGCTGGTTCATTTCTTTGGTCAACCCTTCTTACGTACATAGGCTATGCGTTGGGCGAGAATTGGGATATTTTGGGGCCGTATTTCAGAAAGTTTGATTACCTGATACTGGCCGGCGGTTTGGCTATTTTAATCTGGTGGTTTGGCTGGCATGCAAGGCACAGAAAGCGAGATTTGGAAGCAAGAATTTAGAAAATAGAGATAAAGGAAAAATTGAGATTATCCTTTTGCTCTGATAAGATACTCATCAGAGTAATGGTTATAAATTTGAAAAATAAATTTTAGAGTTAGTTAATCAATAATGAAAAAACTTCTGGTATTCAATTGGAAAATGAATCCGGCGAGCTATGAAGAAGCCGAGAGGATTCTTTTTGCAACGTTTGAATTAGCAAATAACGCGAAAGAAACAGAAATTGTGGTCTGCCCGCCATTCACGTGGCTCACGGATTTTTCTCATAAAGCTCATCAAGGAGTGAAATTCGGTGCGCAAGATGTGTTTTGGAAACCGGATACAGGCGCTTTTACCGGAGAAGTTTCCGATACCATGCTTAAAAATTCCGGCGTTGAGTATGTCATTATCGGCCATTCAGAACGCCGAAAGCTTTTAGGCGAAACAGACGAAATGATACAGAAAAAAGTGAAAAGCGCTCTTACTGAAGGACTCAAGGTAATTCTCTGCGTAGGAGAAGAAGCAAGCGTGCGCGACCAAGGCCTGGAAGCAGTAAAGAGTTTTATAAAAAATCAGCTTGCACAGGATTTAAAAGGCATTGAAAATTTAAAATTAGAAATTGAAAATTTAATTGTGGCCTACGAGCCCATCTGGGCAATCGGCACTGGCACCCCGTGTAGCCCCAAAGATGCCCTTCAAATTATATCCTTTATCAAGGAGTTGCTAGCTACTAGCTACCAGCTACTAGCTACCCGCGTATTGTACGGCGGATCCGTCACTGGAAAAGATATCCTGGATTTTATACAATTAGAAGATATAGACGGCGCTTTGGTCGGCGGCGCTAGTTTAAAGCCCGAACAATTTCTTAATGTAATCCACTAATATGGAACTCGATCAAACAA
Source organism: uncultured Candidatus Saccharibacteria bacterium (assembly GCA_964362685.1). Taxonomy (GTDB): domain Bacteria; phylum Patescibacteriota; class Minisyncoccia; order UBA6257; family UBA9933; genus CAYIFL01. Next base: position 4,435 of record CAYIFL010000017.1, on the reverse strand, counting down.
AAAAATCATTATACGGCGCGTTGACTCTTCTTGTCATCGTCATAGTTATTGTCATTGTCTATTCGATTTTCTGGGGTCCAGCAAAAAGGATTTCTGACTCTTATATGCCGGCACGGGTGATTAACGTCAGCGCTGAAGGCAAAGTGGTTGCGGAGCCGGATATCGCACATATTTCTTTTTCAGTGGTTTCCCGTTCAAGTGATCCGGAAAAACTTGCAGATTTGAATAACAAAACAATGAATGCCGCGTTAGGATATGTGAAATCGCAAGGTGTTGATGCGAAAGATATAAAAACAACGCAGTATAGCTTATACCCGACATACGGGTACATACGCGATACGGGAGTATCCTATATTACCGGTTATGAACTAACACAATCAGTACAGCTTACGATCCGCGACCTTGCAAAAGTTGCAAAAATTTTAGGTGCATTGCCTGAGTATGGCATTAATCAGATTGGCAGTATTTCGTATGATGTTGATAAGCCGGAAACATATATGAGCGAAGCGCGCGCTATGGCATTTAAGACCGCAAAGGAAAAAGCGGATAGCATGGCAAAATCAACTGGAGTATCGCTCGGCAGTATTGTGACCTTTAGCGAGTATCAGCAGGGCCCTGGACCAATTCCGTATTACAGTGCGTTGGGTAAGGGCGGCGCTCTTGAATCATCAGTTACTCCTCCGTCTGTAGAGCCCGGGTCACAGGAAATTATCGTGAATGTGAATGTGACGTACGAAATAAAATAAACACGAATAAGCAAGGTATACACGAATCCACGAATAGTATATAAAAGTCACGACAAAGAGGGCTATGCGAGTATATTCGTGGCATTCGTGTGCGTAGATTCGTGTTATGTCAAGCGAAGCGCCATGAAGCTATCCAAAAATGCCACCTCGACCATTATTATTTTAGTTTCTCTGGCAACGGTTTTGGGGTTGTCGGGCGTGAGCTTTATTATTCCGCAAAGGCAAGCGGAGCCCAAAGGCGAAGAAACAAATCAGCAAAACCAAGCGCCTAGTGAACTACTCGGTATGGAACAAGTGTCTTTTAAAACGGCAGATACTATCGCGATTGCTGCAAACCTGTATGCGGTTTCAAATCCAAAGGGGTGGATTATTTTTAGCCATATGATGCCGGCAACGAAAGAATCATGGGAGGCGTTAGCGAATGCCTTTGCCGGCGCTGGTTTTGAGGGCCTTGCGATTGATTTGCGCGGGCACGGAGAATCAGACGGAGGGCCGAATGGGTACGAGCAGTTTTCCGATGCGGAGCACCAAAAAAGCATTTTGGATCTTGAAGCCGCGGCGGGGTATCTCGTAAACCAAAGGGGAGCCGCGCCCGGCAAGATTTCGGTTGTGGGCGCATCGATTGGCGCGAATGTGTCGCTCGAGCTTATGAGCGCCCATCCTGAAGTAGTAAAAGCGGTTTTGCTTTCAGCGGGATTGAATTATTACGGAATCGAAACAGAGCCGATGGTCCAAAAATTGCAAGCAGGGCAGAAGGTAATGTTTGTTTCAAGCAAGGATGACGGTACTGATGCCGCAGAAACACAAAAGCTCTATGACGGAACGCCGGCAGGAGTTCTTAAGGATATCAAAATCTACGATACCGCTGGCCACGGCACCGCAATGCTTGAGAAGCAGCCGGAGCTGCAGCAACTCATCGTTGATTTTATAACTAAAGCATAATGTCTCACTCTAAGGATTATTTTATCGTTTCACTAATCGGACTTGCGTTCGGTTTGTTTCTGATTCCTGTTTTGGCAAATATCAAGCTCCCGTTTTTAACGCTTACTACAGCGAGTGCAGCTTTGCTTACGATTTTTTTTGTTGCATTCGCAAATTTCGCGCTTTGGGTTGCGTTTCTCATCGGGAATAAAATTCCTGTAATTCTTCAATTTGCGAAATTCGCCGCGGTAGGCGCTTTTAGCACGTTGTTTGCATTCGGCATTCTGAATATCTTAATTGCGGTAACGCGGATTACCTCCGGTGTCGGCTATTCCGGCTTTATCGGCCTTGCCTTTATTTGTGCCACAACCGGCAGCTATTTTTTTAATCGTTATTGGACATTCAGTAGTGCGAATTCAGCGAGTACAGGGGAATTCGGAAAATTTTTAAGTGTAAGCATGGTCGGTTTTGCATTAAATGTCGGCGTTGCGTCCTTTGTGGTAAACGTCGTTTCACACCCGGCAGTTTTCACCCCGGAGCGATGGGCAAATATCGGAGCGCTTTCCGCGACAGCTCTCTCGCTTGTCTGGAACTTTTTAGGGTATAAATTTTTTGTGTTCAAAAAATAATGATATATGCATGGAGCTAAAAATCGCATGTTTCACACTGACGTCCTTTTAAAAACAAAAAGCAATTACGATATCGGCGGTCCAGCCCGGTATTTTTTCGAAGCAAAAAATATTGATGATGTTATTTTCGCTTTGGACAGATGGCGGATGAGGAACCCGTCTCTAAAAAATACCGGCTACGGACACGGATTTTTCATTCTCGCAGGCGGCACCAATCTGCTGTTTGACGATAAGGGATTTAGCGGTTTTGTGCTGCAGCCCAATATCCGGTACATCGATGAGGAAAACGAAATCCTGAAAATCGGCGCAGGGGTTCCCATAGAAAAGCTTTTGGACTATACGGTTGAGCAATGTTTATCGGGCTTAGAATGGGCAGGCGGGTTGCCCGGTACCTTGGGTGGCGCGGTCTACGGCAACGCAGGGGCTTTTGGAGGGGAAATGAAAGATGTTATTGAAGAAGTCATAAGCCTGGACATCCAGGGGAAAAGGCCTTTGATTATTCGCCGTACGCGGGATGAATGCGGCTTTGGCTACCGCACGAGTATTTGGAAGAGAAACCCCGGCAAAGAAATTATTATTGAGGCGACTTTGCGGTTTATGAACAGGCCAAAGAATAAAATCCGTTCTGCTATCGAAGAAAAAATCCTCTACAGAAAAGAACGCCAACCGCTTGAGTATCCCAATATCGGAAGTATTTTCAAAAACGTTCCTTTGGTACAGATCTACGATGAAAATACGCGGAACTACGCGGAAGCGGTAAGGCAGAAGCAGGCTAACGTGCATGGCTGGCTTGTGCCCGTTAAGGTTGATCCCTTTCCGGTTATTCCCGCGGCATTTCTGATCTCCGAGGCAGGATTAAAAGGCGTGTCTTCCGGCGGAGCAATGATCTCTCCCAAGCACCCCAATTTTATCGTAAACGCGTTGGGCGCCCGGGCTTCTGACGTAAAAAACTTAATTCAGCTTATAAAAGAAAAAGTACGGAAAGAATTTAAAATCGGGCTTGAGGAGGAAATTGAGTATGTGCCATAATTTTCGAAATTTCTAATTGGTCATTCCAGCATGGTTGACAAGTAGCGCATTATTCCGTAGTATAGGGTTGAACTTTGAGTTCGTTTTGAACGTTGACTTCAACAAATGAAAGAAAGAAGGGGAGGGTGAAACAAAATGGCAACCTATATCATTCTTGCCTTGCTTGGGATACTTTTTGGAGTAGGATGCTTCTTCACGGGTTTTCATCGTGGGTTGCAAAAAGCCAAGAAACTCATAGAAGATAGCGGGGGAGCGAGGCCGGTCGATACCATACCGCCTACTATGGTATGCGAACTAATCCGTATTGGTACGGGAACACCCCTCAGGGCGTTTCAGTCCCCAAGCGCTAACGGAGGTCCACCCCGGAAGATTCTTGTTGATCTTGGTATGGTTGAATTAGGCTCGGAATCTATCGGTACTAAATACACCTTTGGAAATCGGCGAGTGGCTCATGTATTTGTTGCTCCCACCGCAGTAACGCCCGCGGGCAAACTCGTGGCTGTTGTTCCTACTGCGGAAAAACAACCAATCGAGACCGGCGGGGAGGCGCAGAAATGAAGAAACGCATTGCGCTCTTTTCATGCTCCTTATTCTTCGTATTCTGGGGATACCTCGCGTATGCGGACGGTGTCCTGTGGGCTGCATACCTTCTCTGGTTTTTGGCTGGGACTTGCTTTATTGCCTGCTTCGTGCGGCTGTGGACAGTGCTTTCTATTGATGTCGTCGCAGCCGGCGCCTATTGGTATTGGGAATCAGGCTGGATGCTAAGTGCCAAGGGACTTCTGTTCAATTGGAAGTCCATTTGGGCACCAACAGGAATTGCTTTCCTTGTTTGTATAATCTTCTGGTTTTGTTACCGGAAGAAGAATGGGAAGCGACCAGTCGAGGCAGCTAGTTCGGGCGGTGGTTTCATGCTCCGTCCCTGAACCCGCCATGGATCCGCTAGAAATGTCCGTTCCGAAGCCCGCGAGGTGCGCAAATACCTCCGGGCTTCTTTTTTTTCTTATAATTTTGTATACTACTAAATAGATATGAAACTAACTCTTAAGGGGACAAATCTCGAACTTACTCCTTCCATCAGAACTTTTATCGAAGATAAAATAGGGTCCC
>CAYIFL010000016.1:2276-10392 GCA_964362685.1 uncultured Candidatus Saccharibacteria bacterium | reverse complement strand
CTCTCCGTCATTATTCCCGCGTATAACGAGGCAAAGCGTTTGCCTACCACCCTGATTGATATTGATCGGCATCTCTCGCATGCTGATTTTTCTTATGAGATACTCGTGATTGATAATAACTCAAAGGATGGTACGGGCGATGTTGCGCGGCATTTTGGCAGTATGATGAAAAATATCCGCGTGATTGAGGGAAAGCAGCCGGGCAAGGGGGGTGCCGTGCAAGTTGGCATGCTTGAAGCAAAAGGTACGATTCGGCTTTTCACAGACGCCGATAATTCAACGTCCATTGATCAGTTTGAAAAAATGATCCCGTATTTTTCAACAAGCGGCGGAAAAGATGCGGAGTACGATGTGGTGATTGCCTCGCGGGATATCGAAGGAGCGAAATTGGTTCCGCCCCAGCCCTGGTACCGCCGTATTGGCGGCGATGTGGGCAATTTGATTATCCAAGCATTGCTTTTGCCCGGTATCTGGGATACGCAGTGCGGGTTTAAGGCATTTACCGAAGAAGCAGCTTTAAAAATCTTCAAAAATTTAAAAACACATCGCTGGGGTTTTGACGTTGAGGTATTAACCCTGGGAAAGCTCTTGGGCTATAAAATCAAAGAAATTCCGGTTACCTGGGTGAATGACCCGTTCTCAAGTGTCGGGATGTCCGCGTATATTCAGGTGCTTTTGGATGTGCTGAAAATTAAGTACTGGATACTGGCAGGAAAATATGATATTATACATTCCAAATCATAGAATCCAGATAAAGAGTAAAAGAATTAAAAGGTCAAGGCAAGTGGAATCCCTCGGCGCGGCTCGGGATGCTCCCGCCTCCTCCGCCATTTGGCGGATACGGCGGACAGGGAATTTTAGAGCTACTCGACGCAGCTCACAGGAGAAATTCACATGAAACACTACATTACTAAAGAAGGTTTTGAGGAGCTGAAGCAGGAGCTCGAGCGCTTAAAAAAAGATGCACGGGCAGAAATTGCGGAACGCCTGAAGCGAGCAAAGGAATATGGGGATCTTTCAGAAAATTCCGAATATATTGATGCAAAAGATTCCCAAGCAAAGCTCGAATCACGAATATTTGAACTCGAAGAAGCCGTGCGAAACGCGGCTTTAATCAAAAAAGCAAAAGGCAAGACAACGGTTTCGATTGGTTCCACGACTGAAGTTCAGAAAAACGGCAAAACGATAAAGTATACCATTGTCGGTTCTGAAGAGGCGGACCCCCTGCGAAATTTAATCTCCAACGAATCGCCCCTAGGCCGCGCATTCCTTGATAAGAGAGTGGGGGACGTGTTTGATGTGCAAACGCCAATAGGGAAGAATAAATATAAAATACTTTCTATCGAATAATGCAAAAATCAAAAATCAAATATCAAAATTATTGAATTTGCCTTCGGCAAGCATTTTTAATTTTTAATCTGTCATTTTATATTTTGATTTTTAAACTTTGATCTATGTTGGAGGATCTTATCAGCGAGCGAAAAAGGAAACTTGATAATCTGACTGCCGCCGGCTTTTATCCCTATCCGGAGCATGTCGAACGGACTCATGTAATGAGTGAAGCGCTCGTTGATTTTGGAAAACTCGCTACGGAGAAAAAAATTATTTCTGTTTGCGGCAGGATTATCGGGATGCGCGACCAAGGGAAAATTGTGTTTTATGATATTGTCGATACAACGGGGAAGATTCAGGCGGTTATGAAGAGTGATGGTTTTTCAGAACATTTCGAGCTTTTTAAAAATAATTTAGATATCGGAGATTTTGTAGAAGTCGGCGGTACGCTATTTGAAACACAAAAACAGGAAAAAAGCGTTTTGGTTTCATCGCTCCGCCCCATTGCGAAAAGTTTGCAAGCTGTGCCAAGCCATTTCTACGGTTTGGAAGATATAGAAACCCGTTTGCGCAAGCGGTATCTTGATATTTTGGTGCACCCGGAAGTTAAGGAATTATTTATTAAGAAAAATATTTTCTGGCAAATGTTTCGAGAGTATTTGAAAAAGCAAGGATTTTTGGAAGTTGAAACGCCGGTTTTAGAAACTACGCCCGGCGGCGCAGAAGCCGAACCATTCAAAACGCATCATAACGCTCTTGACCACGATTTTTATCTGCGCATTTCTTTGGAGATTGCGCTAAAAAAATTATTAATTGCGGGGTACGAAAAGGTTTTTGAAATCGGCAGGATTTTCCGAAACGAAGGCATTGATGCTGAACATTTGCAGGATTATACCCAGCTCGAATTTTATTTGGCGTATGCGGATTACAAAGAGTTGATGCGGATGGTTGAGAAAATGTATAAAAAGGTTATTCAAGGGGTCATGGGCCACCTAGTCACAAGTCATTGCGGCGTAACCATTGATTGGAGTAAAAAGTGGTCTAAAATTGATTACTTTAAGATATTCAAAGAAAAAACAGGCATTGATTTGAAAAAAGTGAAAGAGGAGCAGTTGCGTACGCGTGTTGAAGAAGAGGGATTAAGGCCGGATGCGTCATGTGGCAAGGGACGGCTTATTGATTTATTATTTAAGAAGCTGGTGCGGCCGAGTTTTATTCAGCCATCGTTTTTGGTTAATCCGCCGGTTGAAGTTGAGCCGCTTGCGAAACGGCTTCCCCGTGACCGGCAAAAAGTTTTTCGTTTCCAAATTATGGCTGCTGGCACGGAGCTCGGCAAGGGTTTTTCCGAAGCCAATGATCCGATTGACCAACGAGCGCGCTTTGAAGAACAAATGAAACTTAGGGCACAAGGCGACAGAGAAGCGCAGATGCTTGATGAGGATTTTTTGGAAGCTTTGGAGTACGGCATGCCGCCTGCGGCAGGATTTGGCGTTTCGGAGCGCCTGTTTGCGGTTATAATGGATAAGCCAGTGAGGGAAACCACGCTTTTTCCTCTGATGAGGAAAAAGTAATTTACAATTTTCAATTCTCAATTTCCATTAAAACATTTATTAAGTGATTAAAAATTGAAACTTTGAAATTAAAAATTTTATTTTATGCTCGATCCCAATTTAATCCGTCAAAATCCCGAACTCGTAAAAGCGGGAATCGCGAAAAAAAACTATGATCCATCTCTTGTGGATGATTTTTTGGCAATTGACCGAGAATGGCGCGAGGTAACAAAAGAGATTGATGATCTGCGCGCAGAGCAGAAAAAATTAAGCGCAGAGAAGAAAATTGACGAAGCGAAAGAGATTAAATTCAAAATACACGCGGCAGAGGCGGATTTAAAAAAGCTGGAGGAAAAGCGTGATGAAGTGTTATACCATATTCCAAATATTCCCTCAGATGATACGCCAGTCAGTAAAGATGATTCTGGAAATCAGATTCTGCGGACGTGGGGCAGGCCTAAAAAATTCACATTCAAGCCAAAGGATCATATAGAAATCGGCGAAGAACTGGATATTATTGATGTAGGGCGCGCAGCAAAAGTTTCCGGAACCCGGTTTGGCTATTTGAAGGGCGGCGCAGCGCTTTTAGAATTTGCATTGGTCCAATATGCATTTACTGCCTTGCGGGATGAAGGTCTCTTAAAAAAAATCGCTGATCAAATTGAACCCGGATATTCACCGAAGGCATTTATTCCTGTTGTGCCGCCTGTTATGATCCGTCCTGATGTGTATAAAAAAACGGCTCGCCTTGATCCGGGTCAGGAGGAGGAACGATATTATCTGCCCAAAGATGATCTGTATCTCATTGGCAGCGCAGAACATACACTTGTCCCATTGCATATGGATGAAGTGCTGTCCGAAGATACATTGCCCATTCGGTATGTTGGTTTTTCAACAAGTTTCAGGCGCGAAGCTGGCTCGTATGGAAAAGATACAAAAGGCATACTGCGTGTGCATCAATTTGATAAAGTGGAAATGGAAACGTTTACGAGACCTGAGGATTCTCTTCGAGAACAAGAATTCATCGTAGCGCTTCAAGAGTATTTAATGCAATCGCTTGAATTGCCATATCAAGTGGTATTGATTTCAAGCGGAGATATGGGCGCACCGGATTTTCGGCAGATTGATATTGAAACGTGGATGCCGAGCCAAAATCGCTATCGAGAAACGCATTCTTCTGATTTTATCGGGGATTACCAGCCGCGCCGATTGAATACGCGCGTTAAGCGAAAAAATGGCAAAAACGAATTTGTACACGTGAACGACGCAACGGTTTTTGCAATTGGCCGAACGATAATCGCTATCCTCGAAAATTATCAGCAAAAAGACGGGTCCGTTCTTATTCCCGATGTACTTCAAAAACATATGGGGATGAAGAAGATAGCATGAACATCTTTTATGTAACGGACAAAAATCGTAAAAGGAGGACATTTATTTTCAAAATCAAAGTATATGCTGCGCTTGCGTGCGTGCTGTTCCTTCTCGGCGGGTTTTTTTATGTGGTCGCATACTCTCGTGTGCCGAAAATTACCTCAATCCGTATTGCGCAGATCAACAAAACTCCGGAAAATATGGGGCAAGGGGACCAAGCGCTTTTTGAGCAAGGACTTTTTGAGGATTTGAAGAATTTTTACGCGGCGCGATCAAAACTCACTGCATTTTTAGGAACGCACAATATACTCGTCTGGGATTCGGATACACTGCCGGAAACCAAGATATTCAAAGCAAAATATTCAGACCTGAAGGGTATAGAGGTTAAAAAGAGTCTGGTTCAGCGCTCGTTAGATATTGAATATGAGAGGAGAAGCAGGAAGGGGGTGTGGTGCCTTCAACAAGCGCGGACTAACGCTGACTTCACGCAGACTAACGCAGACAATTCGAGTTCAAGTCCGCGTGAATCCGCGTCAGAGTGCTGGTGGTTTGACGAAAACGGCATTGTATTTGCAAGAGCGCCAACTATTGAGGGCAATTTGCTTTTTCGGGTTGATGATTATACGGGGCGTACGCTTGCACCGGGCGATGCTGTGCTAGAAGAACGGTTTATTACCAATTTATTCAGGATTTTTGCGTTTCTCAATCAATCTGATTTTCAGGTTCGATCTTTGCGCTTGGATGATTTAGCGCTCCAGGAAATTTCGACTAATGCTCTAAATAGCTCAACGCCTAAAATCTACTTCAGTTTGCGCTTCGATCCAGAACCGGATTTAAAGCCGCTCCAAGACCTCGCGGTCTCGAGCACGTTCAATAATATTCAATATATTGATTTAAGAGTAGAAAATCGAATCTATTATAAATAGTCTACAAATGGCAAATTAAAATAGAATGGCAATAAAAGTCTACTGAATTCCGATCGAAATTCAGTAGACTTTTTGAAGATTTGAAAATAAGAAGAAATGAGTTGTATTTGATTTGTCTACTATGTGACGATCGTCATATAGTAGGCTTTCGTGAGATCTATAAAAAAGCAGCCGTGCAGCGAAAGTGCTGCCATACAGAGTTACTTGTTAAATTTTCACTTGATTTGCTTATATGATAGTGTTTTAATTTTACTAGCGCTTTTAGGCGGTTTTTTGTACCTTGTTAGCTAATCATACAAAGGAGGTGAGCGATGGGATGGTTTGATCGTCTGCTTGATAAGAGCTTTAGCTGGATGATTGTTCCGGATTCTCTTCCCATAAATCCGGCTGTTGCAGTGTTTTGCCACACATACAGCATGAGGCGAGATCTGACTGGCCTTACGGATATGGGCCAGCAGGCAATGGATCTCGCAATTGATTTGTTTTTGAAGGGAAAGGCGAAATATATTATTCTCTCTATTGCTCTTTACGGAGCGTCAGAGGAAAGGCTTGAAAAGCGCCGGCGATTGTTTCACTTTCATCCTGACCTGCACGTACGCGAAGACGACCTGTATTGTTTTTTGGGTGGCGCTCGTCATACGCACGATGAGGTCCAGAAAGTTACGGATGTCTTGAGAGGCAAGGGAAGCAGTCTGATTGTCGTGGCTGACCGCTACCATATGCGGCGATCACTTCAGGTTTTTCGAAGGGCGATTAAGTGGACGGATATATATCCGGTCTCGAGCATTTGCCGAACATACGAGATGGGATACCATCCATCGCTTGTCAGAAGCCTTTCGATTGGCAGAAAGTCGATCCATATTCTTTGGAATATCGTTCTCTGCTACCTCACCCCGATCTTCACAAGAAAAAAGTAGCGTACGGCTCCTCTGCGATATCTGCGGAGGAGCCGATTTTTATAATTTGTAAATGAATATCGACGTCCCAACCCGCGCATACGGCTTATATGGATTTTCGAGCCATGAGTATTCGTCCGCTGAATTCCGTTCTTGCCCGGGATGCAATTTTCCTTTTGCGCTTTGTAGGGTGTTTACTGATATAGCGAGCCAGTGGATGTTTTTTTCCGCAGGGTTGCCTTTGGAAGAGCTCCAGTATTCAACCGCATTGCCAAGATAGTATTTTGGATTGCCGCCGCCAAAATAATCAACTGCGATTTTAGAAATACCACACGATCCCGGTGTCTCTACTTGTCTCAATATTAAGGTGCAAACCTTATTCTGCTGATCAATCCATTCTTTTAAGCGCTTCAAATCCTGTCCCCAGTCGTAATTGGAATCAGTTACGTATTTGTAGCCGTTTTCCTTTCCACCGCCGAATTCATTAAAATATGAGATAAAATTCGGATACGCGATAAAGGCTTCAGCAACATACCAAATAACTATTGCCCCAAGCAAAATAATCTTAAATGAAGCCCGAAAAAGCAAGCTAAAACCGGTCTTTATTTTCTCCCAGAGTGTTTCTCCATGGAATGATCCGATACTTGCCCATTTTTTGATTGCGCTTGCGCTTAAAATATAAATAAACGGCAGGGTTGGAAAAATGTGCCGCATGCCGATATTTAAGGGGCTTTTGATGCTATAGATCCAATAAAAAATCACAAAGCTGACCATTGAAAATTCCGCGAGGTTTGTTGCGATGTAGTCGCCAAGAGCTTTCAGCTTTGAGCTTTTAGTTTTTAGGCGTTTCAAAATTGACCAGAGTCCGAGTAAAAAAGCAAACGTAATTAAAATCAAAGAGGGGAGCGGTTCTTTCAAAATAAAAACAACGGGAAAATAATACCACCAGCCGCTTGCGGAAACTTCGCCTAAGAAATACGCCGTGTTGCCTCCAGATGAGCGCTGCATCACCATAAGGACGCCGAGGATATATTGGGCAAAGGGACGCAGAACTGGATTTCCTGCCCACTTGATATCAAGATCAGCCAAACACCTCGTGTGCCTTTGAAGCGAAACACCGGAGGTTGGATTGCACGTCTCGCCCGTTGGATCTGGTCCGTCGGCAAACGAGGCTAAAATCAATCGTGTATCAGAAACCTGTTTTTGAATCGGGTAGTTTAGCGTAAAAACAAAATAGACAAGATACACCACGGCAAAGCCAATCACAAAAATGCCAAGCAGTGCGTAGAGGGCTCGCATAATTTGCATCAAGAATTTTCCCAAACCGCGGAAAAATGGATTATGCTTAAAATTATTTCTGCCTTTCCAGAGATAAAAGATGATGACGATAAAAATAAAAAAAGGTATGAGAAGCACCGCGGAAAATTTCAAGAGTTGTGCTATGCCGAAAGCAAGTCCAGCATAAAGCAAATGTTTTTTTGAAGGATGCAGAAGATATTTAATGAGATAATACGTTGCGATAAAAATGCCGAATGCCGCGGCGACATCGGTTGTGACATAATGTCCGTGCGCCAAAATATTTGGAGAAAGCGCGAATAAAAATACGGGTACGAGTGCCCACCAGCGCCCGATAAGTTCACGCGACCAGATATAGATAAAAAGCGCAAGGAGAAGCGTAATAAGGAGCGGTGCAATTCGGGATGATTGGATGATTCGATCCGCGTCATTCCCGGATTCATATAAAAATTTCGTGCCCATTTCCCATTGGCCATTTACGTCTTTTTGCCATGCGGAGCTTTGTGTAGGGAAATTAAGACCCTCAAACAGCAAGGGGAGGGCTGCAAGGGCTTTTATAAGCGGTGGATGCTCGGGATTCAGGCGATAGTCAAGAAAGCGAACATAGCCGTAGCCAGCAGGAATATGGGCTAATTCGTCCATTACTGCTGATTCCTGGAGAGAGGATTTAAAAGATAAAATAAAGGAAGTCGCGAGGATGAGTATAAGAATACCCCATTCTGCGAATTTAAGAATTTTTTCAGAG
>CAYIFL010000016.1:0-2176 GCA_964362685.1 uncultured Candidatus Saccharibacteria bacterium | reverse complement strand
AGCCAAGCCCGTTTGCCGATAGGAATGCGGGCTGGGCACTTAGTAATGCCATTTATATTCAAAAAGCCTGCTGGGGTTGTTTTTACGAATCATGCGCGTTCAAAAATGCGTTTTTATGGGTTGTCTGAAGCGCGGGTGAAGAGGGTTTTGAACTCGCCTAAGCGGATTGAGGAGGGAATTGCGCCGGGGACGATTGCGATATTACAGTCCGCTGGCAGCGCTAAGCATCCATATGAAATTTGGACTATGATAGTGCAGGATAAAAAAGGTAAGCGCGTTATAAGCGCCTGGCGATATCCGGGGATTACTCGACCTGGCCAACCTTTGCCTCAAGCAATTTTGCAGGAATTTCGGGAGGCAATTTAAAAAGCTGTTTATTATTTTCCCACTTCGCGCCAGCGATTAGGATCTTGTTCGCGTTCTCTTCGTTCCCACTCTGCTTCCTGAGGAGTAGCAAAGGGACCTAGCGGCGTTGAATCCTTACGGCCTCTTCTATGACCTGGCACATCTTTTTTGTTAGGATTATTAGCTGGAAATTCTGGTCTTTCGGGTGCCATATTTTTGAAATTATTTCTTAATCGACCGTTTGTAGAATAGGAATAGTATAGCATATTTATCAAGTTTTGATTATTTTGACGGAGATTGGTAGAGTCTAGGGTGAGTTGATTTAAACGATAAATGGAAACTATAGATTTTGAATTGGAAAAAAATGAAGAAATAGGGCGGCGGCTTCAGAAAATGCTTTCGGGAAAAGAGTTTTTAAATAACTCTAGGAATATTTTGCTTCTCCCATACCTTAGTATAGTTTGTGAACATCAAAACGCCATTCTGCTTCTGATTAAGAATAAACTATACGGGTCTGCTTCTGTGTTAGTCCGACCGATATTTGAAATTTTTTATCGGGCATTATGGATATGCAAATGTGCTTCCGATTTAGAGATTGAAGAAGTAACTCAAGATGATAATAAATTCCCGAATCTTGAATATATGGCAGGTGCTATTGATAAGAATTATGCAAGTGATGGCTTTTTCTCAAGGATTAAAAGTAAGTCATACGGCACGATGTCGAGTTACATTCATACTGGTTTGCTTCCCGTATCTAGACGTTATACTGGATCTATTTTACAACCGAATTATGAACCTGAAGAACTTAAGGAGATTATAAATTGTACGACAATATATATGCTTCTCTTAGCTCGCTTGGTTTTTATGAGTAACGAGATACTAACTGAAACAAAAGAAATCGAGGATATAATAAAAAACCTTGGTTTGTAATAACCAATTTTCTTTGAGCCAGTTTTTCATAGTTTTTCCCCTTATTCTGTTATTAATTTAAGCTTATTTTACGAAATTATCAATCGTAGAGCCATTAATCAAAAAGGTATGGTTATTAACATATCGGATTGACTTTCGGGATGCGATATGCGTATAATAATTAGGTGCTTGTGGGGCGTCAGCCCTATTCGGCTAATACATAAGCCGAAGGCAGGCACCACAAGAAATACCATTCGAATATGGTATTTTTTGTTTTAATCCTCGTCCGGATCGCCCTTCATAGTTGCAAAAAATTTTGTATCGCGATACTTATTAGTCGTCCAAGCCGGAACTATGCTCCAAAAGTGCATTGTGCCGTTTTCGCCGATTTTTCTGATGATCACTTTAATTTTTCTGCCATCGATTATAGCAATAATGCCCCAGTATTTTACGACATTGGTTTTCCTAATACGTTTCTTAAATGATCTAACGTCAAATTCTTTTAATGTTTCTTCAAACTCTTGATATGTAGTAGAAATTTTCAGTAACTTAATTGCCAACGGTAATAATTTAAATCTCAAAACTTGCGATGGTCTTTCTCTTTCGGAGCGAGGACCCTTAAAAATTATGTGATTAAATCCCTCTGCATTGAAATATATCTCTCCATTGAGTGCGGGGCAGTGAACCCTCCCAATTCCGCTATAGAATTTCTGGGCATTTTCTTTTAATTTTTCGTAACTTGATAAATCTTCCATATTTTGCCTCATTTTATTAAATTTATGTACAATTATCAATGAGTACGATAGACTCAGCTCTATATGAAACTATCCATCGGTATCGTTGGTTTGCCCAATGTCGGCAAATCCACGTTATTCAAAATACTTACTAAGCAAAATATTACGATTGCGAACTATCCGTTTGC
>CAYIFL010000015.1:0-10482 GCA_964362685.1 uncultured Candidatus Saccharibacteria bacterium | reverse complement strand
AAAGCTTCTGGCCGTGGGCGACATGGCGCCAGCCTTCAACCTCCAAGCCCAAGATGGGAAACCCGTCCGATTGGCCGATTTTAAAGGCAAAAAAAACGTCGTCCTGGTGTTTTATCCCGGCGACCTGACCCCCGGCTGCACCATGCAGCTGTGCGCCATCCGCGACGACTGGTCAAAATTTACGCACCGGGATACGGTGGTCTTCGGCGTGAACCACGGCGATGCGGCCAGCCACAAATCCTTTATCAAAAAACACGCCTTCCCTTTTCCACTCCTGGTCGACACGGATAAAAAGGTCAGCGCAAAATACGGCGCCATCAAAACATTCTTCAAAGCCAAGATTATTAAGCGCAGCGTGGTCGTGGTCGATAAAGACGGAAAAATTATGAAATCAGCAAATGGCAATGATGAGGTTATTGTCTCTGACGCAGTTCCCAATATGCAAGGAGTTAAGGCGAGCACTGACGGCAAATACGTTATTCTCAAATTCGGAGACATTGGGAATCCGATCTTCACTCTTTGGAATGCGGCGACAAAAGAAAAAACGCTGCTTACAAATACCACGGCTGCTGTTTTTTCACCGGACAGCAAAAAAATAGCGCTGCTTCAAAAATCTGCAACTACCGCGCGTATGAATCTTGTTATAAAGACATTATCAAATATGAAAAGCGCTGGCCAAATTATTACCTCGCTCCGCGAAAACGATTTTGATCTTCTATGGGTCTCTTCAAATCAAATTCTTTTGGCAGCAAAGCCCACGTTTGAGTATGCGGGAGAAATTTGGTCAGTTGCGGTAGGAACCGGCAATATAAGTCTTATAGGGCAGGGCAGGGGAGCTATGAGTGGATGGTCGTCTGACGGCAAATACGGTATGCTCTATAGCGTTCGTGATGACCGCGCAGCAAGCACAAATCTTATAAAGCCCAATGGGTCAGCCACGGCTAATCTTGATTTTGTAACGTTTCCGTCTAAATGCTACTTAGCGCCAACAATGGTATACTGCGCTCTGCCGCAATCGTATAATGCAGTGGGTAATCTCATAATGCCGGATGATTATTTAAAACGCGCAGCCTATTCAACTGATTTTATCTACTCCATTGATATGAGCCAGAATGCGTTGACCGCGCTTTTTGCTGACGCAACACCGCAGATTGACGCAACGCATCTTGAACTCCGCGGCAGCCAGCTTTTCTTTGTGAATAGGTATGATGATAAAGTGTATAGTCTAGCGATTAGCCACTAGCCACTAGTGGCTAGTCCCTAGTGGCTCAATAAATGTCTTTCTGGAGAAAACTTCTTTTATTTGCAGGAGCGCCGGAGATGAGATTGTTCTGGCTTTTTATTCCTCTCCTTGCGCTTTTTTTATGGATTAATATCGTCTACCTGCCGGATCTCTGGATGTTTATTGTTGCGGCAATATTCCTCATCATGGGAGGCATTATTTTTTTAACGAATTTTAAAGTCACGCAAGGCAGGGCAGAGATTTTAATTGAGCGGAATGAACTCCGAAGCATCATTAGCAATTTGCAGGATGGAGTGGTTGCGTATGATCCCAATTTCAAGGTGCTCATATTTAATAGAACAGCGGAATCTATTTTTGGCGTGAGGAACGAGGAGGTGCTCCAGCGCTATTTGACGCCAGAGAGTGTGCGTGATAAACGCTTTAGTTTAGTAACGCGGGTTATTTTTCCCTCGCTCGCGCCGGTTGTGATTCAACGCCGGGATCCGGGCGTATTTCCTCAAATAACCGATCTCTCATTTGATGATCCGGAGGTAGAATTGCGGGTGGTAACAGATCGCATTCTTGATGCGCGGGGGAATCTTTTGGGATTTGTGAAATTAGTGCGTGACCGAACCCGAGAGGTTAAACTCGCGCAGTCAAAAACCGAGTTTATAAGCGTCGCGGCGCATCAGCTTCGGACTCCTTTGTCCGCAGTGCATTGGGCGTTTGAGACGCTTGCTAAGGAATCGCTCACGGATGAGGAGCGCGAAGTGGTAACCGGCGGCTTAGCCGCAACCATTAACCTCCTCAAAATCGTGAATGATCTTTTAGACGCCTCAAAGATAGAGCAAGGCAGATACGGTTATAAATTTGAGAGCATCGAAATTATCGAATTTTTGAAGGGAGTGATCGGTGAAGCGCAAAATTTGCACCGGGAGTCCACAGTAAAGATTTATCTCAAAAAACCGAACGAAGGGCACATCCCGCTTTTGGTTGACTCGGATCGCTTGCGCATTGCGCTCTTGAATCTTTTGGACAATGCCGTTAATTACAATGTGGAGAACGGCCAGGTGATTGTTGCGGTAGAGCCCCTAAAAGGCACGCCGTATGTTGAAATTACTATTAAAGATACGGGTGTGGGCATTGGCGAAGAGGATATTAAAAAGCTTTTTACCAAATTTTTCCGCGCGGAAGCAATTAAAAAAATTGTGACGAATGGCACAGGTTTAGGGCTCTATATTGTGAAGAATATTATCCGTAATCACGGCGGGGATGTGCGCGCAACTTCGGAAATCGGCCGCGGCACCACGTTTTATGTTACGCTCCCAACAGATCCGAAATTAATTCCGCCGAAAGAGGCGGCGTATGGGGATGAGTAGGCGCGACACAAATCTACGAATGCACACGAATGACACGAATACGTATTTGTATATTCGCGTGTCATTTGTAAGTGGTGTCGTTGTATTATGAAAAAGTACGTATTCGTCGTTGGCGGCGTGATGTCGGGCGTTGGGAAGGGCATTGCAGCTGCCTCAATCGGTAAAATTCTCCAATCAAAAGGCTTCAAAGTTACGGCAATCAAAATCGACCCGTATGTGAATGTTGATGCGGGTACGATGAGCCCCACCGAGCATGGGGAGGTTTTTGTTCTGGATGACGGTACCGAATGCGATCAGGATATGGGGAATTACGAGCGTTTTTTGGATGAAGATTTGACCCGCGCGAACTATATGACAACCGGCAGTATTTATCTCTCGGTTATCCAAAAAGAACGGCGCATGGAATACGGAGGCAAGCAAGTTGAAGTGGTGCCGCGTATCCCGCTTGAGGTTATTGATCGGATTGATAAGGCAGCGCAAAAGAATAAGGCAGAAATCGTGATTATCGAAATCGGCGGAACTGTGGGCGAATACGAAAATTTATTATTTCTTGAAGCTATCCGGATGCTGAAGTTAAAGAAGCCCAAAGATGTTGTTTTGGTTCTGGTAAGTTTTGTGCCGGCAATTGGCGCAGGCGGCACAGAGCTTAAAACCAAACCAACTCAACACGCGGTGCGCAGCTTAAATTCAGTGGGCATCCATCCGGATATTATTTTGGGACGCGCCGCGGTGCCACTCGACAAAAAGCGGAAAGAAAAAATCCAGTTTATGTGCAGTATGAGCGAGGGCGATGTGATTTCCGCGCCGGATGTGCGTAGCATATACGAGGTCCCTATCAATTTTGAAAAAGACAAATTAAGCACCGCGATTTTAGAGAAATTAAAAGTGACGCCGCGCAAGAAGGATTTGAAGGAGTGGGGCAGGTTTGTGAAAACCATACGGAGCGTGAATACGCCGGTCAAAATTGCGATTGTCGGAAAATATTTTGGTGCCGGAGATTTTGTGCTTGAGGATTCGTATATCTCCGTGATTGAAGCAGTGAAGCACGCGGCGTATTTTATGAAGCGCAAGCCGGAGATCCACTGGCTGAATTCGGAAGAATTCGAAAAAAAACCGGAGCATCTTCGTAAATTATCCGATTATCAGGGGATTATTGTGCCCGGCGGGTTTGGCGCGAGGGGCGTAGAGGGGAAAATCAGGGCGATCCGCTATGCGCGCGAGAACAAGATTCCGTATTTGGGTTTGTGCTATGGCATGCAGCTTGCGATTGTGGAGTTCGCGAGATCAATCGCGGGATATAAGAATGCGCATACGACCGAGGTGAATCCAAAAACAGCTCATCCGGTTATCGATATTCTACCGGAGCAGAAAAAAGTAATAGAGGAGTCGAAGTATGGGGCAACTATGCGTTTGGGCGCGTATCCGGCATCGCTTAAAAAGGGAACCATTGCGTACGAGGCGTATAAGGAGCACCTTATCTCAGAGCGGCATCGGCATCGGTATGAAGTGAATCCCGTTTTTATCGATCGACTGGAGAAAAAAGGGTTAGTCTTTTCGGGATTTTCTCCAGATCGCCGCCTAATGGAAATAATGGAATTGCCAAAAGAGGCGCACCCGTTTTTTGTGGCGAGCCAATTTCATCCGGAATTCAAATCAAGGCCATTAAAACCGCATCCGTTGTTTCGGGAATTCATCCGGGCAAGTATTGCCCAAAATGCAAAAATCAAAGATTAAAAATCAAAATGCCAGTTAAAAATTTTAAAATTTTGCATTGTCATTTTGCCTTTTGATTTTTAAATTTTGAATTATGGTTATAGTATTGTACGGTTCAGATTCATATCGCAGAACCCAGCGCTTGAGAAAACTTATTGAGGCTTTTAAGGAAAAATATCCTACAGGCGCGGTAGAAAGATTTGCGGTTGCGAGAAGCGAGAAAAAAGATGATGCGCAGCAAGAGTTTTTGCGCCTCAAGGAATTTTGCGGGACCGCGTCTATCTTCGGCGACAAAAAAATGGTGGTATTGGAGGGCGTGTGGGATGTGGAAGTGAGGCGAGGTAAAAAAGCGGAAGATGCAAAAAAAGAAGAGTATGTGGGCATAAGTAAGGATTTCAAAAACTTCCTTAAATCGCAGATCGGGCAAGAAAACGTAGTTATTATAAGCGGAGAAAAAGGCGCGCCGGGAGGCTACACGTTTTTAAAAGGCAAGGGAGTAACCACAGAGAAATTCGAGGAGCTCGAAGGTGCAGAACTCAAGGCGTTTGTAAAAAATGAAGCAAAGACGCTTGGGGTAAGTTTAACTGATGAAGCGTTGCAATTTCTCACTCGATTTTACGGAAAGAATGTATGGGGATTAGTGACGGAATTGCAAAAAGTTTCAAGTGTCAGGTATCAAGTGTCAGGTGAACGGAAGAGCGAAATTGATTTAAAAACATTAAAACGGGCGGGGGATTATGTGGAAACCGAGGAAGTGTTTCCGTTTGTGCAATCCCTCGTATATCCCGGAAGCACGAGCCAAAAACTCGCGATGTATGAGAAAATGATGGTGTTGCGCGAGGAGCCAGTGAAAATCTTCAATATCCTGCAGAGCTTGAATTATGTATCCAAGGAACTTTTAGAGCGTTTGGCAGATTATGATATTATGGTAAAATCAGGGAAAATGGAGTATGATGATGTGATATTGGATTTAATAATAAGTGGATAGCCACTAGGGGCTCGCCTATGAAGCACCAACTACCAAAATTAAATTACGATTATAACGCCCTGGAGCCCTATATTGATGCGAGAACAATGGAAATCCATTATGCCAAGCATCATCAGGCGTATATTGATAAGCTGAATGAGGTTATGGAAAAATATCCGGCATTGCAGGATGTGCCGGTTGATGATCTGTTGCGTAATTTGCCAGCGATTCAGATGGATGAATCTGATAAAAAAATCGTGCAGAACCACGGCGGCTGGCACGCGAATCACACGTTATTCTGGAGTATTATGGGCCCGGAAAAAGAAATTGATGAAAAATTAGTTGAAGATATAAAAAGAGATTTTGGTTCAATTGATGAATTTAAAAAACAATTTACTGCAGTTGCGGTAGGCCACTTCGGCTCGGGCTGGGCCTGGCTTGCCTGCGATGAAAATAATAAACTTTTGGTATATTCGTTGCCTAATCAGGACTCGCCGCACTTAAAGGGCCACACGCCGCTTATAGGTTTAGATCTCTGGGAACATAGTTATTATCTGCTCTATCAAAATCGCAGAGCCGATTACGTAAATAACTGGTGGAATGTATTAAAGGTTATATAGCAAAAATTCTTTTCGCTCATAGTTCTCCGTCAAATAAAAATCTGCCTCGCTCATAAAGAATTTTTGCTATAGGATGTGCGGGGAGGATAAAAAACGAGAGACCCTTGCGGGCCTCCTTTTTAATAAACGGAGCGGGTAAAGAAAGTTGTCCCCGCGTTTGCTCCTTGGTTTGAGCCCGAATTTAGTTTGGGCAAATTAATTATAAACCCTCGTTGATTCTGGTTCGGAGACCAACTTGATCATCCAGATAAAAAGCGTCAATTCAGCAACACTCAATAAGACGATAATGGCAATAGAGCCCAGAATACTGCCCGTATTTATATCTAGGATGAAATTATTCAATCCATGCAAGACTATCACCAAAACAAGGGCTGACCACGGAGAGGTCCAACCTTGTTTTTTCATGAGTTTATTTTTAGCAGCGAAATATCCGAATATTCCCGTAAACAAAGCGTGTCCCAAAAAGATTCTCATCAAGGCAAAAACGTATGCCACATAGACAATACCTGCCGTTGTCGAGAAGATTGGTGAAGAAAAATCAAATTCGCTTAATTTGGCAATCGTTTCAGACAGAGCAAATCCACTGCCCAAAATCGCACCATAGATGAAACCATCTCTTACTTGATTGCATAGTTTAGATTTATAAATTAATAAAATGAGCGGTATGGCTTTAACAATTTCTTCAATAATGGGGCTACCAACATTTTGCCAAGTAAAGGGAGAGAATGAAAAGAATGCAGGAAACGCATTATAAGCTATATTCACAAAGGAATAAATGAAATCTAGAATAAAAAAACCAGTTACAAATAGCAAAAAGAGCACCCAACGAGGTTCGGGTTCTTTTCTGTCTAAGATACGCAGAAAAGCGATAAAGACCGCTAAGGTCACGATAACGACCAGCGAAACAAAACCCTTAATAGCCGTTGGAGTAAGCCAGCTGTAATAAGTCGAGTCTAAAACTAAATTATAGAAAAGCTGATCCATTTGAGCGGGTAAGGGGAATCGTCCTCCTTCTCCGCCGCTGGCGGATTCGGCGGATTGCTCCAGCAAACCTCGCTACGCTCGGGAGCTGGAGGGAAAACCCCTGTATTCTGCTTGGAGCGGGTGAAGGGAGTCGAACCCTCCTATCTTGCTTGGAAGGCAAGCGCACTAGCCGCTGTGCTACACCCGCATTTTGATTAACTATACTGATTATCGTTGCTTTTTTCAAGGAAATTGGCTAATGTAAGAGATACATAAGATACCAATATACGAATGCATACTAATGATACGAATAGATACGAATCGAATTCGTATGCATTAGTATAATTCGCATGCATTAGCATATTGGTATTACACTTAATGGTAAGTAATTACTATTTCAAAATCCCGCGCAAGGTTCGGATTTTAATCGTTTTTCTTGTTATTATCGCCTTGTGTTATTTTGTGATCCGGTTCTTTTTTGTGTCAGTGCGGAATGTGCCGCCGGATTTTTTGAAAGCTCGGCAACAAGCTGCTTCGATTGCTTTGGTTATTGTGAATATGTCGAATGAGTCCGCAACGAATATAGATACAATTTCTGAACTTGACGCGGGGCATAAGTATAGAGAAGCGCTCGCGCTTGTGGCTGAAGAGATACAAAGGAACAATGACGCTCGGCAAAAGGCCATAGAGCTTTCGAATCAGCTTGTGGAAATGGCAAATAACTTATCTGGCATCTATCCTGCTTCCTCCGCGCAAGTAGCGCTCCAAGCAGTAACCTCCGAGACGACCCTTATTAGCCGTTTAATTACCTATAACGATTACTTAAACCAGCTTTTAGGTGTTCTCCAAAAGAAATTTGCCGGGCAGGTTGATGGCAATGAGGTGCCGGAATTGGTGCAAAAAATCAACAACGAAGCCCAGGCAATCAATGACTTAAATAGAGAGTTCAACGATCAAATGAAGATATTTGATGCGGTGAAGTAGGGATCGCGGGGTGTCGTATAATGGTAGTACGCAAGGCTGGGGGTCTTGTAGCCGGGGTTCGATTCCCTGCACCCCGACAATCCTAAATTATTCCATATACATCCATCTACACACTGGCTTTTGCGAGTCGCTTAATGCATTCCGTGCAGGCGACAACGCGTCCTCCCGCCACAAAGCCGAGCTGTTTTACATAAGCTGGTAAGACATCAGATAGGCGCGTTTTTTGGAGATTCGGATATTTCCTTTTAGCTCCAGTCGGGTTATAATTACCGCGCAGTTTCTTTCTGGCATCCCGCACGATAGATCCCTTGCCGCAGATTTGACATTCTTTCATCTAGGGGAGTATATAGCATTAAGCAGAAAGTAGCAACCCCGACGCCCAAAGGGGTCGGGGCTCCGACCTCGAGCGTCGGAGGTACCAAGTATCAAGCCTTATGGACAATGTCCTTCTTCAGCGCCTTTTTATCTATGTGATTATTGTGCTCTCTGCGGTATTTCATGAATACGCGCACGCTTTTATAGCGTATCGCTTAGGGGACAATACGGCAAAAGATATGGGGCGGCTTACTCTAAATCCTTTTAAGCATTTGGATCCTATTGGAACGGTTTTTCTGCCGCTTCTCCTGCTTTTTACATCCGGCATTTTTATCGGATGGGCAAAACCCGTGCCCTATAATCCGTATAATCTTACTGATCAAAAACACGGATCCCTCAAGGTTGCGCTTGCAGGCCCGGCAACAAATTTGCTGATTGCGCTGATCTTAGGAATAGGGATTAGATTCTATCCGATGATTGCCCCGGCAATGTACAATTCAGCAACCCCCTTTTTTCTTTTTCTGTCTGTTGTGATTTATATCAATATTTTTTTAGGGTTATTTAATTTAATTCCTTTGCCCCCGCTTGATGGCTCAAAGATTTTTATGGATCTATTTCCAAGGCAGCAGCATACCATAGCCCAATTTGGAATATTTGGCATATTTTTTGCCCTGATTATTGCGTACTTTATCTTGCCTCCGATAACGAATATACTCTTTTGGATTTTTACAGGATTCGGCCCTGGATTTTAGCGGAAATATTGACAAGAGTAGGTTGTTTTTGCTACTATTTTCAGGTACATAATCGCGAATCAATCTCTAATTACTTCGCGAATCGTCGCGAATTTTTAATTGAAAATTAGAAATTGAAAATTGTAAAATTATAGGTATATGCCAACAATCAGCCAACTTATAAAACACGGCAGAAAAAAGGGGACAAAGAAATCGAAGTCTCCTGCTTTGGGCTACTATTTTAATACGATTCACAATAAGCCGGTCTATTCCGGATCGCCGTTTAAGCGCGGAGTATGCCTTAAGGTTTTTACCGTAACCCCGAAGAAACCGAATTCCGCTTTGCGTAAAGTTGCGCGGGTACGCCTTACAAACGGTATGGAAGTAACCGCGTATATTCCGGGCGTGGGACACACGCTCCAGGAGCACTCGGTAGTTGTGGTGCGCGGCGGACGGGTGCGCGATTTGCCTGGCGTAAAGTACCATATTGTGCGCGGTGTTTTGGATGCGACAGGAGTCGAGGGCAGAAAACAGGAAAGAAGTAAATATGGGGCGAAGAGGCCCAAATAGACTACAAAATACGAATTGATTACAAATATACAAATTTGTATATTAGTATATACATTTGTAATTAGTAGACATATGCGACGCAAACACAAATACACAAAATCACATGAGCCGGATATTCAGTTCAGTAATATCGCTGTCACGCGGTTTATTAATTATTTAATGAAAAAAGGAAAAAAATCTGTAGCAGAAGATATTTTCTATAAAACGATGGAACATATCGGAAAAGAGACTAAGGGAGAGCCCCTTGCGGTTTTTGAAAAAGCAATTGAGAATGCCTCGCCTTTGCTTGAAGTGACCTCAAAGCGCGTAGGCGGCGCGAACTATCAGGTGCCGCGCGAAGTTCGGCAAGAGCGGAAATTTTTACTTGCCTGCCGCTGGATTATTGAAGGCGCGAGAACGAAGAAGGGCAAGGCAATGGACAAAAAATTGGCAGAAGAATTGATTGTTGCTTCAAAAAACGACGGCTACGCAATCAAGAAAAAACAGAATGTGCACCGCATGGCTGAAGCGAATCGGGCATTTGCGCATTTCGCCAGATAAATCAGCAAAGCGCAAAGCGCTTATCGCAAATCGATTTGCGCTTCGCGATTAGCGATTTGCTTTTATGAGACAATATCCTTTAGAAAAGTATAGAGATATAGGCATCATTGCTCACATTGATGCTGGTAAAACTACCGTATCCGAACGGATTCTTTTTTATACAGGTATTTCGCATCGCATCGGCGAGGTGCATGAGGGCGAAGCTATTATGGACTGGATGGAGCAGGAGCGGGAGCGCGGCATTACGATTACCGCTGCCGCAACCACCTGTTTTTGGACGTCAACCACTGGCGGGGATGAGCATCGCATAAATATTATTGATACCCCGGGCCACATTGATTTTACGGTTGAAGTACAGCGGTCACTCCGCGTACTGGATGGCGGCGTTGTTGTTTTCGACGGCGTTGCCGGCGTTGAGCCGCAGTCAGAAACCGTATGGCACCAAGCTGATAAATTCAAAGTGCCGCGCATTTGTTTT
>CAYIFL010000014.1:6300-10660 GCA_964362685.1 uncultured Candidatus Saccharibacteria bacterium | reverse complement strand
GAAGGATTTTTGCGGAGCGAGACGTCACTTATTCAAACTATTGGGCGCGCAGCTCGAAATGTTCGAGGCGAGGTATTGATCTACGCAGATACCATTACCGGCTCCATTAGAAAAGCGATTGATGAAACCGAACGCCGGCGTACTATTCAATTGGCGTATAATAAGAAACATAATATTACCCCCAAAACTATTATCAGAGAGATTACTGATATTTTGCCTACTGAAAAAATTCTTGCCTTGGAGATGAAACCGATTCCGAAATCTAAAACAGCAATCGAGAGATTATTAAAAGACAAAGAGCGGGAGATGAGGGAGGCGGCGAAGCAGCTGAATTTTGAATTGGCGGCAATTTTGAGGGACGAAGTTCGTGCACTTAGTGTAAATTCAAAATTAAAGAGTAAGCAATAAGGTTCTGATTTTCCACGAAAACACGCTATCTCCGACCCCAGCGTGGTCGGAGCGCTCGCTCTCGGCCTCGCTCTCCCTCGACGCGGCTCGGGAACCATGCCCGCTCGGCCTGCGAGACGGTTTTCTTAGGAAAATCAGAACCTCATTAAAAGCGAGGAGCAACCTAGCATAAAAATTTGACAAATAATGCAAAATGTGCATAATGGGGAATAGTAGATTTTTGCACCTTGACGTTTGCATATTCGGCGTGATGCCGAGATGGAGGAAATGAATGGCGCCTAAGGTTTTGTGCGAGATCGAAGCGGAATATGTGGAAGCAGCCGGGCTTTTGAGTTGGGGCGATAAGCTGGTGCTTCAGTGCGTGAATTACGATCAGCTTTGTCTCGCTCGGAGGGTCGGGGCGGCGGTGGTCTCGAACAATCTTCTTGCCGCCGCACGGCTCAAGCGCGACCTCGAGCGCCGGAAGGCGGCGGTCGAGAAGTACCGGCAGCCACAAACCCAGTCCGGTCGTTAAACCGAGAGGGGGGATACTGCGATGCGCGATCTGCGTGGTACTGCAACGGCTGTTGTCGGTGCGGCTGGCGTGATCATGCCGATGCTCGCGGCGAGCGGGCACTTCGATAATCCGCTTCTGGGGGATACGAATGCTATCAGGATCATTATGGATATCCCTGTGAGAGGAGATGTAACGTGGATCGGACTGATGATTATTCTCGTCGGCTTCTGCCTCTTCATTGGAGGTGCGTTCGGGGCCATTGAGGAGTGGCCGGATCTCTAGGATTAGAACCATAACCCAGCCCGGGCGTTCGGGTGAGGAGGAGGGAAATAGATGTTGACATTGGGACTTATCTCGACTTGGGTGATGTACGGTCCTGCGTATGCTCACCGGAATGGGAAATTCTCCGATGGCGCCAAGGTGGGCATAGCGTTGTCCTGCAATATTATTGTTATTGGGTTGATGTTGTTGGTCGATCTTTGCTTCCGGAACTGACCTTGTGTTAACTGGAATCTCGCGATTCCCGTTGGGACCCCCTTCGACTTTGTCGAAGAGCGCTAAGGGTTCCATTTTTTTATTCTGTCTTCAATATCTTTTCAATTTTTTATATAGTTAAAAGCTTTGCTGATGATTAAGAGTATTCGTTTTGATTGTTCGTTTAGCCGAAGCGCTGTGGAGAGCGATACGATTAATCGTATCGGCACACTACATGTTTTACTTTGTTTTATATTTTACCACTATATAGATCGAATATTGCAATTTGCCGTTTTTTTGAGTACAATAGAGAAATTCTGCTTGAATTTTGAATTCCGAATTTTGAATTTCAAATGAATTTTTAATGATTCAATTTCTAAATCACGTTTCAAAATTAACTCATTCGAATTTGATTCAAAATTTGAAATTCGAAATTTAAAATTCTTATGCATAACAAAATAATCATCCGAGGTGCCCGCGAGCATAATTTGAAGAATATTAACTTGGAGCTTCCGCGCGACAAGATGATTGTGTTCACCGGACTTTCTGGCTCGGGGAAATCGAGCTTGGCATTTGATACGATTTTTGCCGAAGGCCAGAGGCGGTATATAGAATCTCTTTCTGCATACGCTCGGCAGTTTTTGGGTAAATTGGATAAGCCGGATGTTGATGAAATTGAAGGGCTCTCTCCTGCGATTTCGATAGATCAAAAAAGCAGATCAGGCAATCCGCGCTCAACGGTTGCAACCATTACCGAGATTTACGATTACCTGCGGGTTCTTTTTGCGCGCGCAGGGACGCCGTATTGCCCGAATTGCGGAGAGGAAATCAAGCGCAGGACGAACGAAGAAATAGTTGATGCGGCAATACAGATTTCGAAAAATAATGTTGAACGGAAAAACGTATTGATTCTTGCACCTACGGTGCGCGGCAGAAAAGGGGAGTATTATCAGATGCTCTATGATTTTTTGAACGCGGGATTTAGCGAGGCGCGGATTGACGGACAATTTTTATCGTTGCGTGAGCGGATTGAACTTTCGCGTTATAAGACTCATTCAATTGATTTAGTGGTTGATCGGATACCAGCTGGTTTGGATTATGGGGATAAAGATAATCGCTTGCGTTTGTCCGAGGCAATTGAGTCAGCGTTGAAATATGGCAATGATGTGGTAACTATTATTACGGACAAAGAAATTTCGCTTTCCGCAAAATTTACGTGTGCGCGCGATGGGTTTTCCTTTCCGGAAATCGAGCCGCGCTTATTTTCTTTTAATAGCCCGTATGGCGCCTGTCCCGAATGTCATGGTTTAGGCGTCGAAGAAATTTGGTCAGATAAAATTTGCACCGTGTGTAAGGGCAAACGTTTACGCGAAGAAGCATTAAATGTTTTGATTAGCGGCAAGAATATCGCAGGAGTTACCGGGCTCTCAATTGACGACGCGCACGAGTTTTTTAGCGGACTTGAAAAATTGGAATCGAAAGAACGCCAGTCCGCGTTTGATGAGATAGCCGAGGGCCCGCTCCGCGAGATAAAAAACCGCCTGAAATTTATGATTGATGTGGGATTGGAGTATTTAACGCTCGAGAGAAAAGCAGGCACGCTCTCCGGCGGCGAATCGCAGCGCATTCGCTTAGCTTCACAGATTGGATCGCGCTTGGTTGGCACGCTCTATATTTTAGATGAGCCGACCATTGGTTTGCATCAGCGGGACAACGCGAAGCTAATTAAAACACTCCATAATCTGCGGGATTTGGGCAATACCATCATTATCGTTGAGCATGACGAAGAGACGATTCGCGCATCAGATTATATGGTTGATTTTGGCCCGGGCGCGGGTGTGCATGGAGGAAAAATTGTGGCGTATGGGCCGGTGCCGGAAATTCTTTCCGCGAAAGGCGTGAAAGATAAAGTTCAAAAATCATTAACCCTGGATTATTTGCGTGGGCATCAGTTTATAGAGGTGCCGAGCGAAAGACGCAAGGTGAAAAAAGATCATGAATGTTTGAAAATCAAGGGCGCTATGGCAAATAATCTGAAAAATATAGATGTTGATATTCCGCTTCGGCGCCTCACTGCAATTACCGGCGTTTCCGGATCAGGAAAGAGTTCTTTGGTATATGACGTGCTTTATAAAACACTCGCAAACAGATTTCATGGAGCAAATTATAAAGTGGGAGGACATAAAGCAATTTTGGGAACTGAATATATAAACCGCCTGATTAATATTGATCAGTCGCCGATCGGCCGTACGCCGCGGTCAAATCCGGCAACCTATGTGGGTGCCTGGACATTTATTCGCGATTTGTTTACTTCAACCGAAGGAGCGCGCGTGAGGGGGTACAAACCCGGGCGATTTAGTTTTAATGTGCCGGGCGGCAGGTGCGAAAACTGCGAAGGTCATGGTGTTATCGCGATTGAAATGCATTTTTTGCCCACGGTCTATGTAGAGTGCGATATTTGTAAAGGCAAGCGTTTTGATAGAGAAACGCTAGAAGTTGAATACAAAAATAAAAATATCTATGAAGTTTTGAAGATGACGATTGAAGAAGCAGCGAAATTTTTTGAGGATATTCCCCAGCTTCATGACCGTTTGAGTATCTTGGAAGAAGTTGGTTTGGGATATTTAGGACTTGGGCAGTCTGCGACGACCTTATCTGGCGGCGAGGCGCAAAGGGTGAAGCTTGGTGCGGAATTAGGCAAGCGCGATACTCGGAAAACTTTATATTTATTGGATGAGCCGACGACCGGGCTTCATTTTGCCGATACACAAAAATTGATTGATGTGTTGCAGCGATTGGTGAACCGCGGAAATACCGTAGTCGTCATTGAGCATAACCTCGATGTAATAAAAGTGTGCGATTGGGTAATTGATTTGGGACCCGAAGGAGGGGAGAAGGGAGGCGAGGTAGTGGCTGCGGGAACGCCGGAAGAAGTTGTGCGGCGTAAGACATATACTGGCGAGTATTTGCGGCGAGTTTTAA
>CAYIFL010000014.1:0-6200 GCA_964362685.1 uncultured Candidatus Saccharibacteria bacterium | reverse complement strand
GAAGAAGTTGTGCGGCGTAAGACATATACTGGCGAGTATTTGCGGCGAGTTTTAAAGTAGGTTTATTGACAAAATACGTAAAGTAAGTATGATTAATTTCAGCTATTTGTTGTTTTGCGCCAAGGCCGGTCGTCGAACCGGATAAGGGAGGAAAAGAGATGGCATTTCAGGGAACATGTCCGAGGTGTGGGGAGATTGGTAATACCCTATTTCTGTCGAGGTCTCTTGAAGGCAGGGGACACACTGCTTTCCTTGACCCTGCAAACTATTTGATGTATTTTCATCGAAATGAGCGTGGTCGAGTTTGTCCCGGGATCGCCGAACATCCTACGGGGATTGTTCTTATGAACAGTCCCGTAACGATAACTCAAGACATTATGTTCCATATGTTCCATTAGTAAGGTTAAGAGGTTAGGCAGGTGGCGGAATTTCCGTCACCTGCCTGTTTTTTTTGCACGATTTACAATTTAAATCTAATTTGCTATAAAGGATGAGGCACATTTTTTGACTGCGACAACAACCGTAACCAGCCCACAAAGGAGGTTCATCGTGACTCAATCCGGGAGAATTCACGAGAGGTTTCTCGCAATGACGAGCGAGGAACGGAGGAATCATAACGTGATGGGTCAATCCCTTAAGCCCGGTCTAATGGTTGAATTCGCGGAGGCGCAAGGGGGTGAAGAATGGGGTTCGAGAAAGGAGGTTCTTTTAAGAGAGGCGGTTTTCATCGCGGAAAAGAATGGTCTCTATCTTTTTGAGCCGATGAACGGAGTACGCAACCCGCGGCTGGTGAAAATGATTTTCCCACAGCAGGTTTCGTTTAAGCGCCTCGATCCTATCAAGCCCTAATAGAGAAATGCGCGCCGTGCTTCGGGTACGGCGCGCTGTTTTTTTTAGTTTTTGTCCAAAATAAAATTAGTGCAAATTTTATTTTGGCAACAAAAAGTAAATCCCTCACTAATTTTGCGGTGGCTTTTAGCTACGCGTTTTTTACCACTACGCATCGAATATACTCATGCGAGCTGCGCGCGCCGAATAGGCGCATCCCGCAAAGGGCGAAGCGGCTCGCCGTATACCATCTTGCAAAATTAGTGATGGGGTTACCCGCACTATTATTGATGCTCGATTAAGATAAATTCCTTAAAATCTGCTAGAATTCCAAAATGTTCGTATTCCACATCCTCAAAAAATCAAAAAAGGGCCGGGCGCGATTGGGCGTATTACAAACATCTCATGGTGAGGTGGAGACGCCTGCGTTTGTGCCGGTTGCAACGCAAGCAGTGATTAAAACCCTGGATAGCGAAGAAGTAAAAAATACCAAATCGCAGATTTTGATTGCAAATACGTTTCACCTTCACTTAAAACCGGGCGAGAGTATTATTAAAAAAGCAGGCGGACTTCACAAATTTATGCAGTGGGATCGCCCGCTTATGACGGATTCAGCAGGATATCAGGTTTTTAGTTTGGGGTTTGGGCGGGATCATGGTGTTGGAAAGTTGCTTAACACGAATACGAGAGTTCACACGAATGCCACGAATAAAGTTAAAGTTGGACAGCAGCCGCAGCACATACGCATTACAAACGACGGCGTGCATTTTCGTTCCCCTGTTGACGGAAAAGAAATTTTTATCGGTCCGAAAGAATCAATTAAAATTCAGGAAGCGCTTGGCGCGGATATTATTTTTGCCTTTGATGAGTGCACCTCGCCCATTGCGGATTACGCGTATACAAAAAAATCCCTCTTGAAAACGCATCGTTGGGCAATTCATTGCCTGGAGGCAACTCAAAATCAAAAATTTCGGCAGGCGTTATTCGGTATCGTCCAGGGAGGGAAGTTTAAGGATTTAAGAATTGAGAGCGCGCGATTCATCGGCAAGCTCAATTTCGATGGTTTCGGCATCGGCGGGGAATTCGGCGATGACAAAAAAATAATGAATGAGATGTTGGATTGGGTTATACAAGAATTGCCGGATGATAAGCCGCGGCATCTTTTGGGCATTGGCCATATTGAGGATATTCTAAAAATAATACAATCCGGAGTGGATACGTTTGATTGCACCCTGCCCACGCATTACGGCAGGCATGGGATTGCATTTATCTCGAGCGGACGGCTTGATATGATGAAGCGCGTATTTCTCATGGATCAAAAACCGCTTGACCCGAAATGCGATTGTTCTGTGTGCAAAACCTACACGCGCGCGTACATTACTCATCTCTTTAAAGCCAAGGAAATTACTGGGATGAAGTTACTCACCTTTCATAATCTCTATTTTTTCAATAATCTCGTAGCGAAAATCCGGCAGGATATAAAAGAAGGGAGGGTTTAGCGCCGAGAAAATCCTTTGTCGACGTCTTGTAAGACAATCCTGATTTTGTACGAAAACACGCTATCTCCGACCCCAGCATGGTCGGAGCGCTCGCTCTCGGCCTCGCTCCCCTTCGACGCGGCTCAGGGACCATGCCCGCTCGGCCTGCGAGACGGTTTTCTTACAAAATTAGGATTGTCTATAAGATGGGGGATGGTACTTATGGGCGCGCCAATAAAAATTTGACAAAGTTATAAATATATGCTAGTATCTGACTATGAAAAATATAGCTATAAAGCCAAAAAATAGCGTGAAAAAGGCATTCGTTGTGTTTGTTGTGCTTTGGTTTTTGATCATTGGCGCTTTGTTTACTATAGTATATGCTACTGGTTTTGAACCGGATTATGTAAGGCAGTTTGCAAATGATGCTATTTCTGCAGCGGTTTCAAGTGATGTAAGTCGAGTTCAGATTTTTGCCTCAAGCACTTCATTTATATCTATTCCGGAAATCAGCCTGGTTTCACCTATTGTGTATCCGACCTCAACTGATTTTAATGTATTGGATAAGGCATTGCTTTCTGGCGTTGTGCATTATCCGAAATCAGCTTTGCCCGGCGAGGATGGCACAGTATTTATCTTTGGCCATTCAACGAGCAAGCTTGTGGTTCGGAATAAGGCATTTACCGCATTCACGAA
This sequence comes from uncultured Candidatus Saccharibacteria bacterium, assembly GCA_964362685.1. Taxonomy (GTDB): domain Bacteria; phylum Patescibacteriota; class Minisyncoccia; order UBA6257; family UBA9933; genus CAYIFL01. Next base: position 3,198 of record CAYIFL010000014.1, on the reverse strand, counting down.
AATTCATGATCTTACCGTGGGGGACATCATTTATATTATGTTCCAAAATGTGGAATATCGGTATCGGGTGAGTGCGGTTAAAAATAATGTTGATCCGAAGATGGAGAGTGTTACATTCGCAAGTGACGGACCGAAGCTGATATTGACTACCTGCTGGCCTCCGGGAAATATAAAAAATCGGACAGTGGTAGAAGCAGAGTACCTTGGCAATAGCGCAACAAAATAATTTCTCAAGAAAATATTTTCTTGGGAAAACGTTGATCGATAGAATACATGACGGATGAAGAATGAATGATAGATCCTGAATCATGGAATGAATACGCATTGGTCAACGTTTTCCCTGGAAAAGGGAAATAGCTCTTTGATTCGATTCGCCGGAGTGCGCCATTGCGGCGTATATTCGGCTATATGGTTGGTTAACGAAATTTCCCGATACGTCGGGAAGAAGGGAGAAGGAAATCATGGAGAAGAAGTTTTTGTTTAACTCGTTTGAGTGGATGTGTTTCGGCATCGGCGTCGTTGGTGCCCTTCTACTCATCGTCCTTGGATTATTCGGGACGAAGTAACTTCCGCGCCTTGTGGCGCTGAAAGGAGAGAGTTCGATGGGAGAAATCTTGTATGGGGTTGCGAAAGAAAAGGCGCACGAAGCAACACTGGAGATTCCCGTGGACGACGTTCAGGGGATGCTCGACGAGGAGGCGAAACTCGAGGTTCTGAAGCAATCTGTTCTGAATAGCCCGGAGCCCCGCGATATGCGCGACCTCGAACCCGTTTTCGCCAATGGCGAGAGGGTGGCTGGGGCAGCGGTATCGTCCAATGGGGGCGATGTGACACAAGCCGCGGTCGTCGAGACCAAGAAAGGTTCGGCGTCTGCTGAAACCGCGAAAAGCGGGGACGGCGAGGCGGTTCCAGTAAGCGAGGTGCAATCCGCTACTCTCATTGTTTCCACCATTCCCGTCGCTGGGAATGGAAACGGGACATCCGATGACGGAGAGAAGTGTTCTTTCCAAGAGAGAGCGAAGCTAGCGACCATCAAGGATAGGGCCGAGCGTGACGCCCGAGTCGCAGCCCGGGAAGCAGCCCAAGCTGAGGGGTTCGTCACTGCCCCTCCAAGGAGGGAAGTGATGAGGGGCCAGCAATTCGGCAAGTACGGATACTGGGTCTTGGTGGGCGGCCTCGCGGCCCTCATCATCGTCGTGGCGATTTGGATATAGGAAGGAGGGCGGCGAAATGTCTAAGAAGTCTGGTTTGGTAGTTGTGCTCCTAGCAGCACTCGTCGGGATAATCACTTACAAGTTGTTCCCCTTGTTCCCCCGACCCCCGGTTGGCGAGCAGGGAACGAAACAGGTTCTGGCCACGGCGCCATCATCAGCCGCGGAAAGCGATTTTCTGACGGCACAGGTTCGTGATCTTCGGCGAGAGCAGGGAGCTCTCCGGGATCAGCTTCTCGCCATTAGTGTCGATTTCGCGGGTGCGCGCAAGAAGTTCGATGACGACAAACAGGCGATCGACACAAAGATCGCTGGCTTGAACAAACTCGCGGCCGCGCCGTGCGATTACGAGAAGAAGGTTGCGGTTGCGCCACCAGCGAAGAAGCCCATTGCGAAGAAGGCGGTTGTTGCGAGTAAGCCGAAGCCGCAGCGCCCACCGCGTTCCACACACGTGGACACGCGTCCGCCGGCAAGGCCCGTACCATCGCAGCAGATAATCGTTGCGGCGGGACCGGATGCGCGGCCCGTGATCCCGATCCAGCCGAGTCAGCCGGAGCGGATCATTCCTCAGCTTGTTGATAAGATTATCCTGCGCGCCAGGGTAATCGAAACGCAGGAATTCAAGGCAAAAGATGGCCCGCCCAGACCGAACGCCGCGATGATGGTGAGGTTTGATAATGGAGTAGAGGTTCGCGGCGTAACCAATGCGAACGGGGTCTTCGAGGCCGAATTTCCACCCGGCGTACGATGCTTGGATGTATGGTTCGAGGAATCCATGTGGCCTTATCTTTACCGTGAAGTAAGGATTGGGTCGGAAAGGATTCAAAGGCAAGCATACGACGTCGGCATGCGGAGGGTCTGTCGTCCCGAAAACGCGACTTTCCTCGAAGTGAAGGTCGGGCCATTCGGAATGTTTCCTGCTGCTTGGCCCGGGCCTTTACCCTTTAGACCGCTTGTCGCGAGAAACTAACCAACCACCGTCCAGCTCCAGTTTGCTTCGGCAAACTGGGGCTGGGCAACTATATTCTTTTTAAATATTTTCACTTAAACTATTCGAGTAAAAATATTTGCAAAGAAATTTGCAAAATATATATGAATAAAATGATATATAAGAATAAAAACATATTTTCAGCGGCAATAGCTTTATTCGCCTTGCTTTTCATTTTCACTGCGCATAACGCTTACGCGCAGGAGGATTTTAGTTTTGACAGCGGATTTTCTGACTATAGCTATTCTGATTATGGTTACGATAACTATAGTTACACCCCAGACTATTCAAGCTACACGATGGATAGCGTGCAATTTACGCCGGATGCGTCAAACTATAATTTTGATCAAGTCCAGTTTACTCCTGGTTCAGGAAGTGAGGATATTGCCCCTCACGAATTTACTCCGGGATCAAGCGCAAGCAATATAGAAGCTGTAGGTTTTACGCCTGGAGCGTCAGAAAGTAATAGTGCTGATGTTAATTTTACGCCTGGTTCTTCGGCGAGTAATTTTGATATGGTGACGTTCACACCTGCTTCATCGTATGAGAATATGAACGCGGTTACGTTTACTCCTGGAAGCTTTGGCTCAAATCTAGAAACGGTTACGTTTAGCCCCGGTAGTTCAGAATCGAATATGGCATCAGTAGAATTTACTCCGGGTTCTTCTGAGGGTAATTTAGCTGCGGTACAATTTACTCCGGGTTCTTCTGAGTCTTACACAGGAGAAATCAATTTTACTCCTGGCGCATCAAGTCAAAATATAGAATCAGTTAGTTTTACGCCGGGTTCCTCAAACTTTCCTGTTACTACCATTTCATTTACTCCGGGATCATCTGAGGTTGATTTGGCATCGCAATATTTTGTTCCCGGATCATCCGAGCAAGACATGGCATATGTTACTTTTACGCCGGGATCATCTGTGCAAGATATCGCATCAGTTAACTTTACCCCGGGCTCATCGGAGCAAACGATTGAGGCGGTTAATTTTACGCCTGGCA
>CAYIFL010000013.1:0-10729 GCA_964362685.1 uncultured Candidatus Saccharibacteria bacterium | reverse complement strand
ACTCTATGTCGGATGCACTAATGATCTTAAGAAAAGAGTAAAACAACACAACGAATCCAAATATGGCGCGCATTATACAAAAATCAGAAGGCCGGTAAAATTAGTATATTCCGAACATTTCAAAACGCTTTCTAATGCACGGTACCGCGAAGCTGAAATAAAAAACTGGAGTCGCAAAAAGAAACTGGCGCTCACTAACATGTCTACTATCAGTCAATGAATCTGCGATCGCAGAATCGTTGACTAAATGCCATTCCATCTACTACATAAAGCCAAAACGGATTCTCTTCTCTTATCTGCGCCATCTTTGGCGGTCAAAGCGTTGAGGAGTTGAAGATCTATCGCGCTGTCCGAAACTAGAACGTCTCTGTGGCCGGGCTTGATGCGGGCCTCTGCGTGGACTGGATGCGCCAAAACCATAGGATCGAGGCGCGAATTCCCGGCGCTCCATAGGTATGGGCCCACGAGAAGGAGGCATCTCTGGCAATGCTTTTAAGGGCAATGTTGCCTTGATAAGCCGCTCTATGCCGCGCACATCCCCTTTTTGATCAGAAGTGGCAAAAGATATGGCATGCCCTGCGCCGCCTACCCGGCCGGTTCTCCCGATACGATGCACATAATCTTCCGGGGTTTGCGGAAGATCGTAGTTAAGAACAAGCTCAATGCCTTTTACATCAATGCCGCGCGCGGCAATGTCGGTTGCAACAAGAATGCGGTATTTGCCATTGCGGAAACCGCCCAGCGCTTCCTTGCGTTGATTCAATGAGCGGTTTGAATGAAGCTCTGCCGCAGTATAGCCCAAAGAGCGGATATGCGCTGCAATTCTTTTTGCGCTGAATTTCATCCGGCAGAATATAAGCACAGACCCGCGAAATTCTCCCAGTATTTTTTCTAAGAGCCGTGGCTTATCCACTTTTTGCACAAAGAAAAGTTCCTGGGTAATTTTTGCGGGTGGGGTGCCGGATGGAGCAATCTCAATCCTAATGGGAAGCCGCATATGCGTTTGCGCAATAGTAAAAATGTCCGGAGGCATGGTTGCGGAAAAAAGCATGGTTTGCCGTTCGCGCGGCAGGGCTTTCAAAATTCGATTTAACTGCGGTGCAAAACCCATATCAAGCATCCGGTCAGCTTCATCTAAAACCAGAATACCAATTGACCCAAGAGAAACGGTTCTCTGCTCCATATGATCAATCATTCTGCCTGGAGTGCTGATAATAATCTGCGGGTTTCTGCGCAGGGCCTGAATTTGCCGGCCAATTGATTCGCCGCCGATTAAAAGCGCAGTGCGGATGCTTAGAGACATACCAATTTTACGAAATACTTCATCTACTTGGAGCGCTAATTCTCTGGTTGGCAAAACCACAAGCCCGCGCTTACCCCTTAGCGCGGCTTGGATCATAGGCACCGCAAACGCAAGCGTTTTTCCTGTGCCGGTCTGCGCAATGCCTATCATATCTTTTCCTTCAATGGCAGCAGGAATGGATTTCTCCTGAATCGGAGTCGGAGTTTTAAACCCAAACCGATCCAATATATGCAGGATATTTGGCGCAATGCCAAGATTATAAAAATCCGAGGACTGGTTCATTGATAGTATTATAGCATAGAATGAGCCTTTTTGCACCACCTTTTTTTGGTGTTGTGAAAAAATGTATTTTTCGTATGATGACTATATGACGAGCGCATTGATTTCTCTGGTCGCATCGCTCTATAAGGGAGTAGCGAAACCCGTTCTTTTCACGCAGGATCCTGAAAAGGTACATCTCCGCGCCCTATCTCTTGGGCAGTATCTTGGAAATTCAGAGTTCGCAAAGAATACTCTTTCTTCAGTTTTGAAATACGAAAATCGCGTGCTTGAACAAAATCTTTTTGGTATTACATTCAAAAATCCGTTTGGCCTTGCTGCTGGATTTGATTACGAAGCGCGGCTTACGCAAATCCTGCCTTCAATCGGTTTTGGATTCGGCACCGTGGGCACACTTACGAATCTTCCCTACGAAGGCAATCCCCGGCCAATGCTCGGCAGATTGCCGAAATCCCGCTCCCTTATGGTTAATAAGGGATTTAAAAACTTTGGCGTGCGCGCCACGCTCGAAAATCTGAAGGGTTTGCATTTTGAGTATCCGGTTGGCGTAAGTATTGGCAAAACCAATACAGACTTGCATAAAACGCGAGAAGAAGCAGTTCTTGATATTTTTGAAGGATTTAAAAACGCGGAAGAATCCAGAGTTCCTTTTTCCTATTACGAGTTAAATATCAGCTGCCCGAATCTTAAGGGGTCTATAGAATTTTACGAGCCAGGGCATCTGGATGAATTACTGCGAGAGATAGCACGGATTGCCATTGCGCGGCCTATTTTTATAAAAATGCCTATTTCAAAAACTGATGCTGAAATACGAGGAATGATGGAAGTTATTACCCAGTACCCCAAGATTAAAGCAGTAATACTCGGCAATCTCGAGCGCAATCGTTCTAATCCAGCTTTGCGCGAAGAAGAAGTTCAGAAATTTCCGCAGGGAAATTTCAGCGGCCTCCCCTGCCAAAAGCGTTCGGATGAATTGATTGCGCAAGTATATAAAGAATTTGGCGCGAAAATAAAAATAATCGGCTGCGGAGGAATATTTTCCGCGGAAGATTCCTATCGCAAAATAAAACGTGGCGCGTCATTAGTTCAGCTTATTACCGGCTTAGTTTTCGAAGGCCCGCAATTGGTTTCGCACGTAAACCGCGCTTTTGCGGACTTTTTGAAACGAGACGGGTATTCATCAATTCATGAAGCAATAGGCACATACTCCTAATTTAATAAAATATGGTATACTATAGTTAGTATGAGCTATTTGAAATTTTATATCCTTCTTCTTTTTGTTTTTTCTGCGACGCTCCCTTTTATTGCCTCGGCGCACGAAAATTATGTCTTGCCGCAAGCGGATATTAATCGAGGCATGCAGGATTGGAGCGTGAATGTTTTTGCTGCGCTTAATGATCCGCACAATGCAGGGATTGGTCTCCTCGTAGGTTTTAGCATCCTGACTCTTTTTATTATTTATTATTTTTTCTTTTCCTCGCGCATTGGGCTCGAGCTTGATAAAAAAATTAAGCGCTTTGAGCCGATTGGCCACGTGGTGCTTCGCGTCGCGCTTGCGGCCTCATTTCTTGCGTCTGCCTATTTCAATGCGTTTCTTGGGCCGGAGATACCGCTTTCTTCTTTGCCTGCCGGAACATGGTTTGCTCCTCTACTTTTTATTCTGGGGATTTTTCTTCTTCTCGGACTTTTTACCGAGATCGTGAGCATGCTTGGCTTGCTACTCCTCGGCATTGCGACGTATGTGAATGGAGAGTATATGCTGACGTACTTTAATTACTTCGGCGTATTCGTCGCGCTTCTACTTTTTGGTTCAAGGATTTTTTCGCTCGATCAATACATAACGAAAACAACTGCTTTTGTAAAAAAATACCGCAAGTGGGAATTGCCGATTATCCGGATTACCTACGGCATTTCAGTTCTCTATCCCGCGATTGTAATAAAAATTCTCCACCCTTCAATTATTGTTGAAATTGTTGAGAAATATCATTTAAGCGATATCCATTGGCTTTTCCCCGCTGATCCGCTTCTTATATCTTTAGGCACCGGACTTGCACAGATTCTGATTGGTCTCTGTATTATCTTTGGATTCGAAACACGCTTAAACTCATTTCTCACGTTTATCCTTTATGCGCTCTCGATTCTCTTTTTCAAAGAGGCAGTGTGGCCGCACTATATTCTTTTGGCTCTCGCACTTTATCTCACTATAAACGACGGCGGAGAATGGAGTATTGATAACTGGATTGAGCGGAAGAAAACACAAATGTACCGGCGAACACCTGCCCGCCATGAGCATAAGCTCAAAGCGATGGCAGGCGGGCGAACGCCACAAATCAAAAAAAGGAGGAGTAAAAAATCGAGGATCGCTTTGCGTTAATACATTCGTGGCATTCGTGTAATTATTTTTTATTCGTATTATCCTTTTCGAGCTCCAGGCACACCGAATTAATGCAATATCTCTTTCCTCCTTTGTCTTTTGGGCCATCGTCGAACACGTGTCCTAAGTGAGCGCCGCAGGTTTTGCACACGACTTCAGTACGATTCATCCCCTGGCTTAAATCCGGTTTCAAGGAGATGTGTTCAAGATTGGCTGGTTCCGTAAAGCTCGGCCAGCCGGTGCCTGAATCAAACTTGGTATCAGAAGAGAAAAGTTCAGTGCCGCAGATTGCGCACTTAAACATTCCCTTTTCGTGGCTATCGGTGTATGTGCCGGAAAAGGGCGCTTCAGTCCCTTTCTCGCGCGCAACCTTATAGAGTTCTTTTGGGAGTTCTTTGTCTTCCTTCATAGAGATGAAACACGAATCTACGAATTACACACGAATGCCACGAATGTATTCATGTAGCCGTATTCGTGGTATTCGTGTTTTTGTCTCGATTCGTGTTATTTAAAAGATTCGTGTTAAGTACTAGTATCCCTAGTATACCCCCCAAAAGGTCAATGGTTAAATCTCCCATCGTATCGGTATTCGAGGGCTGGAACAGCATGCTTTGCCGCAAAAGCAAGAGGCGGTCGAACCACGCGAATTCCCGCAACATATGGTCATGGAGAAATTCAAGCATTTCCCAACCGACGCCAACAAAAACAACTACGGCAAGAATAATCAAAAGGTTTGCGCGTGGATTGCCGTTCAAAAGCGTATGCTTGGGGAAGCGATTGCATAGCCATATAACCAAAACCGAAATAAGCATGCCGCCTAAAAAATGTTCTATTGCATCGTAGCCGAAAAATCCCTTGCCGCATCCGATAAATCGGAGACACACTTCATTGTTGTTTACCCAAATTCGCCCGGCAATAATAACTGCGGCAAGCGCAAGAGTTGAAAGCAATAAAACGATATCCAGGCTGGATCTCTTAGGGGCTGATGCAGCGCTATCCTCACTAATATCGACACTTCCGTTTTCCATCGGAGAATTAATAGCCGGGTGTTACTTGTGATTCCTGATTTAAATCGTTTATACCATTTACACCATTCATCATTTGTGAATAATTCTGCATCATAGAATTAGGATAAAGCGATGAGCCATTCCGAAGCATCATTCTATTCCATGGCATATTTGATCCGTAGTACCCGGAATTATAAAATTCAGCGCGCAGTTCTCCGAGTTTTAACCCGAGCCAGAATGCGATAACAACAATAATAATGCCTATCACAAGTCGCGCGACTAGGTGAGAATGCCCAGATCCGCAGGCGTAGCCGCCGCAGCCCATACATCCGCCGCAGGTGCCGCAATGCTCTTTCCCCTTGCCATTATTTTCTTTCCCTTTCATTTGTAAAAAAGTATGTAAAAACGAACGACCTTTGTGCTACTTTGAGTATACCATATTCAGCAGTACAATACTTATTATTTTTTACACGCTAAAATAAAATCTAAACAATCCTGATTTTGTAAAGAAAACCGTCTCGCAGGCCGAGCGGGCATGGTTCGAGCGAATGGAATGAGCGAGAGAGCGAGGCCGAGAGCGAGCGCTCCGACCTCGCTGGGGTCGGAGATAGCGTGTTTTTGCGCAAAATCAGGATTGTTTAGATTTCTTCTTTTTCCTTTCATTTTCAGTTAAATACACCTTTCGAATCCGTATGCTTTGCGGTGTTACCTCCACAAGCTCATCATCACTAATGTAATCAATGGCATCTTCCAAGGAGAGATTGCGCGGTGTTTCAAGCTGATCTTCTAACCCATCATTTTTTGCCCTGAAATTGGTAAGTTGTTTTGTCCGGCACACATGGATTAAGACATCGCCTGCTTTTGCATTTTCCCCGACCACTTGCCCCTGATATATGGGCACACCAGCAGACAAAAATAACGTTCCCCTGCCTTGGGCAGTCACGAGCCCGTAATTATTTGCCACACCTGCCTCGGTTGCAACGATTGATCCATGGCTCATAGATGCTATCTCTCCTTTATATTCTTCATACCCCAAAAAAATGCTGTTCATAATGCCTGTGCCTTTTGTGGCAGTGAGAAACGTATTGCGGATGCCGATCGTCCCCCTGGTTGGTATCGCGAAATCCATAAGCACGGTTGCGGCGCCGAATCCCGCATTCGGAGATTGGTTCACGCGCATATCTTTCATAACACCCAAACGCTTTCCCATCATCTCTATCGCAACTCCGGAATATTCCTCGGGCACTTCGATTGAAACAAGCTCAATTGGCTCCAATGTTTTTCCATCCTTCTCCTTCAAAATAACGTGCGGCTTTGATATCTCAAGCTCGTATCCTTCCCGCCGCATTTTCTCAATAAGAATAGCAAGATGCAATTCGCCGCGGCCAGAGACAATCCATCGGTCAGCGCTCTCGCCCGGAGCAACAGATAATGCAACATCAGTTTCTAATTCTTTTTCCAAGCGCTCTTTGAGATTTCGCGATGTCGTATACTGGCCCTCCCTTCCCTTAAACGGCGATGTATTAACGCTGAAGATCATTTTGATTGTCGGCTCATCTATGTCAATGGTCGGGAGTGCAATCGGATGAGCGCTGTCCGCAATTGTTTCTCCAATCGTGATATCAGGAATGCCTGCAACCGCGACAATGTCCCCTGCGGTTGCTTCATCTACATCAATGCGGTTCAAGCCATCAAACAGCATCACTGCGCTTAGTTCCGCTTTTTTTATTTTTTTCTGCCGGTCTATGTGGGCTACGGTCATCCCTTTTTTTAAGATACCGGAGTACAGCCGGCCGATCGCAACCTTGCCTTTATAATTGTCATACTGCAGATTCACCGTAATCATTTGCATCGGCTTCAAGGGATCAATAACTGGCGCGGGAATATAGGTGAGGATCGCCTCGAAAATTGGCTTAATATCTTTCATCGTTCCAATATCTTTTGTGAGCCCTGCTTTTCCTTGCGCGGCAGCGGCATAGACAACAGGAAATTCAATCTGCTCCTCACTTGCGCCCAGCTCAAAAAATAAATCATAGGTTGCGTCGAGCGTCCATTCTGGCCGCGCGTCTGGCTTATCAATTTTACTCACAACCACGATAATTTTATGTCCGGCCTGGATTGCTTTGCGGAGAACGAATTTGGTTTGCGGCATCGGGCCTTCTTTGGCATCTATGAGCAACAAGACGCCATCCACCATGCGCATAATGCGTTCAACCTCGCCGCCGAAATCAGCATGCCCAGGGGTATCCACGATATTTATTTTTGTATCGCCGTACATGACTGACGCGTTTTTTGAAAAAATGGTAATACCCCGCTCCCGTTCCAGGTCGTTTGAATCCATGATAAGCTCGGTTTCCGCATCTGCCTTGAGCCGAAAACCGGCTGATTGTTTGAGCAAAGCATCAACCAAGGTTGTTTTGCCATGATCAACATGCGCGATAATTGCGATATTCCGTATATCCATAAAAATGAAGAGAATAATAAAACCCCCTTGTGGGGCTATAATCAATAGCGATTTTATTATACAGAAAATCTATTACAAAAGCAACTGATTTCCACCCTGTATCCCACTTTCACTAGGTGCTCGGCGTAGAAAGAGGCAAGCTCAAATTTATTTCTCGCTCATTGCGCTCCGCTCAATAAAAATCAGCTTCGCTCATAACGAGAAAATTCCACCCTACTCCAGCGGTCGGGGTCGCCCGGAATTTTCTCTATTCACTCAGAGATTTTTCCCTGCCCATTACAGGCAGGAATTGAGCTTCGCGATATTCGCTCAAAACAAATTTGAGCTATTTTTTGATCAAGCTACTATACCCTAGTACGCCTGCGCAATCGTTCAAGCGGGATACGGGGCTACAATCTCCGCATCCAACCTTCACCTTGCAATCCTGTTGCAATCCTGATTTTCCACGAAAACACGCTATCTCCAACCCCCAGCGTGATCGGAGTGCTCGCTCGCCCAGCTTGTCTGCCGTGCGGCAGCTCTCGGCTCGGCATTATTATGCTTCTTCAACGATTAATCGCGCATCATTATTTGATACCTCTAAAAACCCACCATCCACTTGAATATAATGGTCTTTTTCTTTTTCATCCGTTATTTTTATCACGCCTTTTTGCAAAACCGAAATAAGCGGGCGGTGATGCTCTAAAACCGTAATCTCACCTGCCTCTGTTTTGCAATTTATAGCTTTTGCGGAACCTTGATACAGGACTTTTTTCAGAGAATAAATACCTAATCGCATAGTGTAATACTAATCTACGAATTCATTCGAATGATGCGAATAGATGCTAATACGATTCGTATGTATTGGTATAATTAGCATGCATTAGTATATTGGCATTTTATTACTGGACCTCTTCTATTGTGCCTTTCATATAAAAATTCTCTTCGGAAACAGCATCGTGTTGTCCTTCGAGAATTTCTCTGAAACTCCGAATCGTATCTTTGCGCTTCACGTATGTGCCTGATTGGCCTGTGAATGTTTCCGCGACGAAAAAGGGCTGTGACAAAAACCGCTGAATTTTTCGCGCGCGATTCACGATAAGGCGCTCGGATTCTGAAAGCTCCTCTATTCCCAGAATCGCGATGATGTCTTGAAGCTCCTTATACCGTTGCAGAGTTTTTTGCACTTCGCGGGCAGTATCATAGTGTTCTCTTCCCACGATTTTCGGATCTAAGGCACTTGAATTTGATGCCAAGGGGTCAACTGCAGGATAAATACCGATTTCCGTAAGCGCTCGGGATAACACTATGGTTGAATCAAGATGGCTAAAAGTGGTTGCCGGCGCCGGATCAGTAATATCATCTGCAGGCACATAAATTGCTTGCACGGATGTGATTGAACCCTTATTAGTTGAGGTAATCCGTTCCTGAAGTTCCGCCATCTCTGACGCTAAAGTCGGCTGATACCCAACTGCAGAAGGCATCCTGCCGAGCAAGGTTGAAACTTCTGAACCAGCTTGTGAAAAACGGAAAATATTGTCGATAAAGAGCAAAACATTTTTCCGCTCTTCATCGCGGAAATACTCTGCCATAGTTAAGGCAGACAAAGCTACCCGGGCGCGAGCTCCCGGCACTTCGTTCATCTGGCCAAAAACCAATGCGGTTTTATTGATAACCCCGGATTCCAGCATCTCATGATATAAATCATTTCCCTCGCGCGTGCGTTCTCCTACGCCGCCGAAAACCGAAACACCGCCTGATTCTTCCGCAACATTGCGGATAAGTTCCATCAAAAGAACCGTTTTCCCCACGCCCGCGCCGCCAAAAAGCCCGACTTTGCCGCCTTTTATAAAAGGAGCGATTAAATCAATAACTTTGATGCCGGTTTCGAAAATTTCCGTTTTTGTTGATTGTTCGGTGAATGCCGGCGCGTGCCGGTGAATCGGAAATCTTTTCGTGAATTTTTTATCAGTCTTCGTCAACGTATTCCCTATCACGTCAAAAATATTTCCCAAAACCTCCGGCCCAACAGGAACCGTAATCATACCTCCGGTATCCACAACCTTCATCCCGCGGCTCAACCCATCAGTTGACTGAAGAGCGATAGCACGCACTCTGCCGGGCTCAAGATGTTTCATAACTTCAAGAATAATCTCTCTTTCTTCTCCGCGCACTTTTTCGGTAATTTTTAGAGCGTTAAAAATCGAAGGCAATTTTTCCTTTTCGTCAAATGCCACGTCAACCACCGGCCCGATTATTTGAATTATTTTCCCTGTTTTCATACTCAATAGTTACTAATTACCAGTTACTAGTTATTTATCGTAGCGCCTCCACCCCTGCCGCGATCTCCGAAATCTCCTGCGTAATCGACGCTTGCCTCGACTTATTGTACGCTAAGGTTAAATCCCCTGCCAATTCTTCAGCGTTATCAGACGCGCTTTTCATCGCGACTCTCCGCGCCGCATGCTCTGATGCATTTGCTTCAAGAATTAAATGGTACACGCGCATTTCGAGCAAATAGCGGGCAAGAGCAGTAAACACATATTCCGGCGATGGCTCAATGATATAATCCGACGGCGTATCATTCTGGAAAAATAAGAGCATCTCCCCTCGCATTTCCGAAAAGCGCCCGCGTTCCGGAATAATTTCGATTGCTGATTTCTTCAAATCCTCGATACTCACCGGGAAAATTTGCCTTTCCCCAACCTTTTGATTCAGGGCAGTGATAAAATTGGTTGAGAATACGAGTACTTTATCCCACGCTCCTCTGAGATAGTCGGAAATCAGGAAGTCCGCGATTTCTTTTGTTTGCTCGGGCGTGCCATAATCGCCAACCCGAATAAAAACCCGGTGCATAGGAATTTTTTTCCTCTGAAGATAGGAGCGCGTTTTTTCGCCGACTGCGATGAAAATATTATTTTCGCTAGTAAGATCAAGGTTTTCCCTGCGTACAAAATGTTCAAATTCACGAAATACCGCGCTATTAAATGATCCCGCGAGCCCTTTATCAGAACTCACCAGGACAAATGCGGTTTTCCTGATTTCCCGTGTTTCGAGGAGCGGCGGCAATTTCATATCCTTCAGGCCTGACACAATACTCAAAAATCGAAGCGCGGTTAAAGTATAGGGCCTTGAGGCAATGGCGAGTTCCTGGCTCTTGCGCATTTTTGTTGCCGCGACAAAACCCATTGCTTTGGTAATTTGCCCGATATTTTGTACGCCCTTGAGGCGCCGTTTTATATTTTGCACTGATTCCATAGCCGAATATTTAAATATTTAAATATTTCTCGATGGCGGATTTTAGCCGCGCCTCCATCTCACCA
>CAYIFL010000012.1:0-11683 GCA_964362685.1 uncultured Candidatus Saccharibacteria bacterium | reverse complement strand
GCAAGGGTGTCGATAGAGAGAGGCAGAGCATAGGTACTGCCATTAATTGAGAAATCTTGTTCTACCACAAAAGGGAAGGAGCTAAGCGATGCATCAGTTGAAGAAATCGGAACTAAAAGATTTACTCGCCGAGGAAGCCAGGAGTTCGGCACCATTAAAATATCAGGACTATTCCCGGCAGCAAGGGCATTCACAATTGCGTTTTCATAATTTGATTCCGCAATCTGCGTATACGTTATTTTGGCATTAGGATTCAGTTGGCTGTAGCCATCGGCCAAGACCTGGAAATTCGAGGGACTAAGAACGCCCCAGGCAGTGAGTTTTATTTCCTGCGTGGTGTTACTCCCGTTGCGGATGCCGGGGATGATACCGAATAACATTAAAACAATGACAATAACGATGACACCGGCGATGCTTACAATAAGAATTTGATTGCGGGTTAAGTTCATACGCTAGAGTGCTACTGCCCCTACCACTTTATCTTCTCCCTTCAATTTCATAATGCGTACGCCGGAGGTAGCGCGGCCTGCGGTGCGGATATCTTTAATTTTTGTGCGTATCACTTGCCCCTTACTTGAGAGCGCAAGAAGTTCTTTTTCTTCGGAAATAATTTGCGTTGTTACAATGCGCCCGGTCTTCGGGGTGATCCGCGCGGTCTTAATGCCTGATCCGCCGCGGCTCTGCACTTTATATTCTTTAAGGGACGTTTGTTTTGCGAATCCGTTTTCAGTTACCACTAATAACGCTGACTGACGCTGACTTAACGCTGACTCACGCTGACCTTTTCCGCGTAGTTCCGCGCTTGTACTTATTATATCAAGTCCTGCGACAAAATCATCTTTTTTAAGGCGGATAGCCCGCACGCCGCTCGCAGTCCTGCCCATAGGCCGAAGTTGCGATTCCTTAAATCGAATTGCCTGGCCGCGCGCTGTGGTAATAATTAATTCGTCTGTGCCGGAGGATAAGGTAGCCCATTGGAGCTGGTCCTGGCCTTTGAGCGTAATCGCCATAAGGCCGCTCCGCCGCACATTTGCGAAATCTTCGAGGGAGGTTTTTTTGATAAGGCCTTCTTTTGTTGCCATAATCAAAAATCCGCCATTCTCTTTAAGGTTTTCCG
The DNA here is from genome assembly GCA_964362685.1 of uncultured Candidatus Saccharibacteria bacterium. Classification (GTDB taxonomy): domain Bacteria; phylum Patescibacteriota; class Minisyncoccia; order UBA6257; family UBA9933; genus CAYIFL01. The sequence continues at coordinate 10,566 of CAYIFL010000012.1, read as the reverse complement.
GATAGCTCACAATGGTGCTTATGGTTTCTTCTCCGGGAATCTCCAAAAAGTTCTGGATCAGTTTGCCTTTTGACGTGCGGTTCGCGGCAGGAATTTCATACACTTTAGTCTGGAATACTCTTCCTTTGCTTGTGAAAAATAAAATATTGTCATGGGTATGCGCTGAAATAAATCTGCTTAAAAGATCTTCGTCATTCACGTCCTGGCCGATAAGCCCTTTGCCGCCGCGCTTCTGCACGCGGAAGCTCGAAGGCGCAATGCGCTTCACGTAGCCGTCTTGCGAAAAGGTGATGACCGTTTCTTCCTGCGGAACCAAATCCTCCTGTTTGAATTCCGTAAGTCCGCCCGCGATAACCTTGGTGCGCCGCGCGTCGCCGTATTTCGCTTTTGATTCGGCAAGTTCGTCTTTAACCACTTTCAAAATTTTCTGCGGGCTTTTCAAAAGTTCTTCAAGTTCAATAATCAGCCTCTTTTTCTCCTTGAGTTCATCTTCGAGCTTGGTGCGTTCAAGCGCTGCTAAGGTTCCTAGCCGCATATCGAGAATTGCGTTCGCTTGGATTTCAGTAAATCTAAATCCTTTGACTAAATTCTCCCGTGCATCATCGCGGTCTTTAGATTTTTTTATGGTTGAAATGATTTTGTCGATTACGTCGAGCGCTTTCACTAATCCTTCCAAGATATGCGCGCGCTCTTTCGCTTTCATCAGATCAAATTTCGCGCGGCGCTCCACAACGAGCTTGCGATGCGCGACATACGCTTCGAGGATTTCCTTTAGGGACATGAGCTGCGGCTGGATGCCGTCCTGCAAAGCCACCATATTCAGATGGAAATCTTTTTGGAGGTCGGTATGCTTGTAGAGTTGGTTTAAAATCTTTTGCGGCGCCGCATCGGTTTTAAGTTCAATCACAATGCGCATGCCGGAGCGGTCGGATTCGTCGCGTAGATCTTTGATGCCTTCGATTTTCTTCTCCGTATGCAGTTCTGCAATTTTTGTTACGAGCTCGGACTTATTCACTTGATAGGGGATTTCCGTAACAATGATATTAAATTGTCCTGATTTGCGTTCTTCAATCGCGGTGACCGCCCGGCAGGTAATCGGACCGCGCCCCGTAATATAGGCTTCGGCAATCGCTTTTTTATTATAGATAATGCCGCCTGTCGGGAAGTCCGGGCCTTGGATAAATTGCAACAAGTCTTCAGTTGTTGCTTTGGGATGGTCAATAAGGTGCATCGCCGCATCAATGGTCTCTCCGATATGGTGAGGGGGAATAGTGGTTGCCATGCCAACGGCGATGCCAAAAGAGCCATTAAGCAACAAGTTTGGTAATTTTGCGGGCAGGACTTTTGGCTCCAGGCGGGTGCCGTCGTAATTCGGAATAAAATCAATCGTGTCTTTTTCAATATCGTAAAGTAATTCCTCGGCAGTGCGCGCCATGCGGCACTCCGTGTATCTCATGGCCGCCGGATTATCGCCGTCAACAGAATTATGAACAAAGACACCCGCACCCAAGCAAAAATTGTGGCTACCATCGATTGTTAAATCGTATACATCCTCCTTCGCATCTACGGTTTCTGCTTTGATTACTTTGTGGTTGTTGTTAATTTGTTGACGAACTAAGTCCGCATTGTTCTGGAAGTATTTAGAAAGTCCGGTTTCCCACAAGGGGGCTGCGCCATAAGGATAAAGATTTTTTCTTACAACCGCATAATTTTTTTCATCGAGAATCTGAAACTGCTTTATAGCTTTTCTGCAGATATTGAGAAATTTTAACTTGCCCGTTTGGTTAGTGGTATGATTTTTATTACCCCTTACTATTCTTTCATGCATTAAAGCTTGATACTCAGGATCCTGCCATAAGCGTTTTAATGTTTTTGTTGCTCTTTTGCTAAATTCTATTCTTTTTTCAGGATGATCAGCAATATGTTTTCGATTCATCGCGCTTAAAAAAGAACGCATCTTTTCGCGGTATATAGGATCTTGCCAGTTTTTCACATTCCTTCGCGCAAGTAGTTCTCGCTGATATTTTTTATTATCCGGATTTGCCCAGTACGCGTTTCTGCCTTGAGCAATCTTTTTTCGGTACTCCGGATTTTTATGTTGATTAACTGCATTTTCATAATGGATACGCCAATGCTCGCCCCACTGCATTCGGGTAATATTACTGGGGTTGTTGTTCGTTTTATTAAAATCTATATGATGTCTTACTCGGCCAGCACTTATCGAGTACTCTCTTAAGGTAAGGTTGTAATTATCAGCTAAGTGATGAGCCGGGACCCATTCATTTTTCCTGTGCTGATGGATGAGTACATATCCCTCCCGGTTGATTCTATCTGCCTTCTCAGAAATTTTTTGGTATAAAGGCATAAGCGAAGACCCTTCTCCGAGCTCAGAAGCTTTTTTATAAGAACCGTCACGTAACATAAATAAATGATCAGGGGTGCATCTGATTTCTTCGTTATTATCGAGGATAACTTTAATAAGGTTTGCCTTGACTCGCGTAAGGCGAGGATTACGAATTTGAGCAATAGAGATAAGCCCAGGTTTGTTTATCGTATAGGTATAATTTTTTATACCTCGTTTATCTTCTTCAATTAATTCTTCGAAACTGAGATCTCTTCCATCGGTGAGTTTCACTTTTACATCTTTAGTAAAACAACCCCAATTTCCCTGTCCCTGAATCAGGGGATAACGCAAAGAAAAATCCTGCGCCATGCGAGCGAGTGCATCATACACGGAGCTGTCGCCGTGCGGATGATAGCGCCCCAAAACCGCGCCAACCACATTTGCGGACTTCCTAAGCTTTGCAGTGTGGGTCAAGCCGTCATCCCACATAGTCCATAAGACGCGGCGCTGGACCGGTTTTAAGCCGTCGCGCACATCCGGAAGCGCCCGTGAGACAATAACGGACATCGCGTAATCCAAATACGACTCCTTGAGCTCGTCAGAGATTTCGCGATTTTCAATTTTCTGCGGTTTCTTTTCGTCCATTCTATTTTTCTATCGTAATTATTTCCTCTGTGCCTATGAGATTTCCAATCTTGGTTTTAATTTCATGCGATACGATGCGCAGGCCGTTTTTCATAATAGGCCAGAATCCTTGAGATGCATCAGTAGCTATTGCCGAAGTCGGGACCGTAGTATCGGGCTTGAGCAATGCGTGCATATAGGCGAGCCACAAGGTGACCACGAGAAGAGCAGAGATGGCGCTCATGCCAAGAACCCAGCGCTTTTTGACGTGATGCTCGGCAGTCCGTATGCCGAGGAGCCATTGTTCGATTCTGGTACTCATAGTGCTTAGGATTTTAAGGGAATAATCCGCATGCCTTTTACGTCTTCCACCTCTTTTTTCTTGATGGTGAGTTTCTCCTGTGGGTCAACCGGTTTATGATTCAGCTCTTCAAGAAAATGTTTCACCTCATCCGCTTTTCTCTTGAGCCCCGGGATTTTAAAAAACGAAGGAATAACTATTTTCGGTTCAAGATTTTTAACGAGTTTTGCCGCAGTCTTCACGTCAATAAATGGCGTGCCGCCCCCGGGAATAAAAAGAATATCAACGGCATCAATATGTTCTGCGACAGAGGGATCAAGCGCCTCTGAGATATGCCCCAGAAAACAGAGGGTTATACCTTCTGCTTCGACGAGATATAGTGTTTTTACAAAGGTTTGAGTTGATTCGTTGGGCAGTGCAAAGCCGCGGATGGTAATGCCCTTACTGTTGTATTCTCCGGCGCCCCCTATACTGAATACCCCTTCCTCATCGCTTACAGGAGGGAATGGGGCAATGGTTCTAATCACTATATCCGATTTGAACCGCGGAGCAGATAAGCCGGTTGAAGCATCAAAGGGGTCGCTCGTTAATACCGTTTCGCTGCTTTGCACCTTAAAACATCCTTCTCCGTACCAGGAAATAACCATACTAAATATACCTTATATGAGATTAAGTATAGCGTAAAATAAGTGAAAAATCAATACAGAAAATCGGCCAGAGAGAACTAAAAAGTCCCGATTTTCTCGGGACTAGTTAGATGATGCGTGCAAGAAGAATACGTTTGAATAACTCGTTCTAGTCTTCCTCTGTTGCTTCGCGGAGCCGTTCAAGAAGATGCGAGGCATAATCTTTGCCGCCGAGTCCGAACGCAATGCCACCTGCCAAAGCAATCATAGCGATAAATCCGGTAATGAGGGTATTGATGATAGGAGCGGCGATTCCAAGCTGCGAAAGGCTCGCAAACAAACCGAATACAACTATTGCCCACCAGGCAAGCGTGCCTAAGAATTTTGAAGCATGCAATTTAGCGCCCAATACCGAACCGCGGATTAACGATCTCGTCAAATTCCCGATTATCACCGCAGAAAGCAAGATAAGGATCGCTATGATGATATTCGGAATATAGGCAACTACGCCGCGCAGGAAAAACGAGAATTCAAAGAGTTGCAGGATATCAGAAACCGCCAGTACAAACACTATAACGAAGAACCAATACACAAGAAATCCGAAAAACGTTCCGGAATTCATCCGGTAGCCAGCCCGGTCAAAATACGGTTCAAGACCAGCTTTGCGAAGCAGAGCATCGAGTTTGATACCGGCTATAATCCGTTCGACGAGCCAACGGAAGGCTGATGCAACGATGAGGCCGATAACTAGAACTATCAAAGCCCCGATTAAAGACGGCAAAAAATTCAGAATCCCAATCCATACATTAAGAAGGGAGTCTCTCGTAATTTCAGCTAAACTTTGAGCCCACATAAATTGTTGAATAAGGAGATTGGCACGAGGCACTGAAGCACCCATGAACCTCACCCCTATTCATTGATAGTATAGTATTCGACCTTTCTCTCTATATAGTATATAAAGAAAAAATCGGCAATTAAAGAGCGTTCTGTGGATAAGTTTGAAGGGAGCGTGTGTTTATATCACGTATAGGGTATACTATAGCAATGAGTGGATTTCTATGGCGTTTTATTATATTGATCATCGCAAATGCTCTGGGGCTTTGGATTGTTTCCGAAATGGTGCCCGGGTTTTTTATCGAACAAGACCCCTATAATTTTTTGTATGTTGTTTTGATTTTTACGGCTCTCTACATTTTTTTGCGGCCGATTCTCAAGGTTGTGCTAAGCCCCTTGATTCTCGTTACCCTGGGCATTGGTTTTATTTTTGTAAATGTCCTTATTTTGTATCTTCTGGACTTTGTAACGGATAAAATTTCCGTAACTGGACTTTTGCCCCTTTTTTATGCTAGTCTTATCATCGGTTTCGTAAATGTGCTTTTCGGCATATTTATAAAGAAGAGGTAAAGAGTAATCGCGACCACTCCCATTATGTGGCTTTCATTCGTACAAATCGCTATTTCTATTGCTTTGATTATTTTAATTCTCCTTCAGGAACGGTCAACCGGAACCGGGGGGCTTTTGGGTATGGGCGCGGGCGAGGGTGAATATTACCATACCCGAAGAGGATTGGAGCGCACGATTTTTACCGGCACGATCGTCTTGGCGGCGCTCTTTGTCGTTTTTTCTCTCATTCGTTTGCTGCTCTAGACTCCATAGGTGTAATTTTTTATTGATGTGCCAATAAAGCTTCTTACTATTTTCAAATCTTTCTCTCGGCACGAACGATTACTGTTTATAGCGGCTTTTTTGCTTTTTACCGTTGCGGGCATATTTCTTATTGCGTTAGTCATTGACCAAAAAACGATGCTCGTAGCAGTCAGAGGCGGCAGCTACCGCGAAGGAGTTTTGGGCCAGCCAAGTTTTTTAAATCCTATTCTCGTAAATGGCAATGAAGCTGATCGCGATCTTACCCAGGTGCTTTTCAGCAATGTGCTTGACCTTGCACAAAGCGCTAAGATGTCAACCGACGGGAAAACATGGACGATCCGCTTAAAAGACAACGTCGTATGGGATAACGGAACGCCTATTACGAGCGATGATGTTATTTTTACGGTCGAATCCATCCAGAATCCCGACAGTCGGTCTTCGCTTTTGCCTGTCTGGCAGGGCGTGCGGGTTCTGCGGGTGAGTGAGCGGGAGTTTACGTTTGTTCTTCCACAGCCCTACGCTTTTTTTGAGAATAATCTGGAGGAGCTGCGGCCGATTCCCAAACATATATTCGGCTTATTGCCTGCGGCAAATATCAGACTTTCAAATTATAACCTAGAGCCCGTGGGAAGCGGCCCATTCAAATTTGATTCTTTACGAAAGCGGAATGATGGTTTTATTACGCAGTACACTCTGGCGCGGAATGAAAACTTTTTCGGTACAAAGCCTTATCTTGATGAGATCACCCTCAAGTTTTATGAAGATGAGAATGCGTTGCTCGCCGCTTTGAATATCTCTGCGATTGACGGCGCGGGCGGACTCCAGGCCGCATCAGTACAGAGAATCAACTTTAGCCATCAAACGTTTGAAATCAGAATGCCCCGCTATTACGCGCTCTTCTTTAATACCTACGCGAGTCCAGCGCTCGCGGATAAAAATGTCCGCATTGCCTTGAGTGAGGCGGTTGACAAAGAAGCATTGATTAAAAAGGTATTCAATGGCTACGCGCTCACGGTTTCTGGCCCCATGGTGCCTGGTATGGAAGGATATGCCCTGCAAGCGTATCCGCAAAGCGAATTTTCGTATGAGAAGGCAAGTCGGGTTCTTGATCTGGCTGGCTGGCAAAAAGGGGATGACGGCATACGTTCAAAAAATCTTGGGCAGCCGGTTAAAAATCCTGTGCCCGGCGGGCCCAAGACAGCTCCCACCAAGCTCGAGTTTTCACTCGTTGTGCCAAAAACCAAATTTCTCGTTGATGCGGCAGAGATGATTAAGGAGGAATGGGAGAAGATCGGCGTTAAGCTCAATCTTACTACGCTGGATCAGCAGGATATTGCTGACACCGCCCTCCGCACCAGAAATTACGAGATGATTATTTTTGGCAATGTATTCGGCAATAATCCGGATCTTTTTTCTTTTTGGCATTCTTCAGAGCGGTTTTATCCGGGGCTAAATCTCGCTCTCTATGACAATAGCGTTACGGATTCCTTGATTGAATCAGTGCGGAAAGACATTCATCCTGAAGCGCGCGATATTGATTTTGCGAGCGCACAGTCATCCATCGCGGGTGATGTGCCCGCAGTGTTTCTTTTCTCGCCTTCCTATATATATGTGGCGAAGCCATGGCTCAATGGCTTTGATCGGCAGTTCATACCGCTTCCCAGTTATCGGTTCCAAGGCATAGAGAGCTGGTATGTGAAAACCGCTCGGGTGCCGCGAAAAGGATAGCCCGATTTGACATTGTCTGTAAGAGGTGTAGCATAAGGAGTACGTATATAACTCCTTATATGAGCACATTAATGCAGGCAACTTTTTCGGACTCACTACTCGTTATATGATACGGCAATTTGTGTTTGATTGTTGTACGAAAATGATTGCCGCGGTGGCGGAACTGGAATACGCGTACGCTTCAGGAGCGTATGGATGCAAATCCTTGTGGGTTCAACTCCCACCCGCGGCACAGCATTGGTGTGGGGGCGAGCGAAAACTATAATTTTCACCAAACACGAATAAAATAAATTGACTCTATAATGAAATTCGACTAATATATCTTTTATGGTCGAGGTTACGGTTGAAAAAACAAAAAAGTATCTGGTAGTAAGAATCCCTCTCCGTGCCGTAGAAAAAGGGAGGGCTGAGTTTTCGCCGCGCGCCCAGAAAGTAGTAGATGCCGCAATAGCGGAAGGGCTTTATGATATCGCAGCCGGAAGAGTTCTCGGGCCATTTAAGAGCGTAAAGGAACTTAAAAACGTTCCTCGTGGATCGAAAAAATAAGTAATGAAATTCGTTTTTTCCAAAAGAGCGTTTACGGATTATGAGAATTTGACCGGAGATTTACGGAAAACGGTTCATAAGCAGCTTAATTTTTTAATAAAGAACCTTCGCTATCCTTCACTCCACGCCAAAAAGTTTGACGAATCGAAAGATATTTGGCAGGCGAGAATTACCAAAGATTGGAGGTTTTATTTCCAAATCCGCGGCAACGTTTATTATATTATTACAATCATTAAGCACCTAAAATAAAAAAATTTACCCAAAAACCTCAAGGTAGAATTTTCGGTTTACTACAGCGCAAGCCTAAAAAAACAACTTATCCCGAGTTTATCGAAGGATCGGCTCGCCTGCCCGCCGAAGCCCTTGGCCATCCGAAGTTTCAACGAAGGAGGCTTAGTGAAGGAGGGAACCATATTTTAACGGAGAGAAGAAAAGAAAATTTTTCATAAACAAAATAAAAAATAATTTTCATGTTTTGGGATAAATTTTTTTCATTGAAATGGCGTTGGTTATTACCGATTTTAATAGCAAACTTATTATTTTCAAAATATCAAACGGGCATACTCTATGAATGCTCAAGGGGCGGATGTATACCATGGTACATATCGTATTGGAGCATATTCCCTCTTATATTTTTAATCGGATATTCTTTAGTCAAAGTTGTAATGAATCTTGGAGAAAAATCTAAACAAGTAGTAACGCCCGTTATTGGATCTATCTCAACACCTAAGAAAAACAATTCGATGGATGGCCATGAGGCCCTTAAAGGTTTCATAATAAATTTAGCTATTTCTTTTGCAATAATTGCATTGGCGTTTATTCAATTTTTTGCAATAGCTAAGTTCTTTCAAAGCTCCACATTTTATTTATCTATCTACATTGGAATTGCATGTTTAATTGGCGCTGTTCTTATACCCTTTGTTTTATACTTGAAGTGGCGGACAGTCGCGCCAACCTATGCCAAAGGAATTTTAATAGCATTAATAATTACATTTGTAATTGTAGTACTTTTGATTTGGTTTATTCTAAGCATTTTTGCTCTTTCTGGTTTTGGACAATGGTAGAAACTTTTTTTGATTGTAAATTAGTAGAATCGCCAAAGAAAAATTGGAAATTGTTAAATCTCACGGCGAAGCCGCTCCGAACTCGCGGGGGGACTTCCTCGCCCTTCGACATGCTCAGGGCGAAATGCGCCTGCCCGTCTGTAGCTTCAGCGAAGGCGGGTTCGGACTAATTCAAGAATACTGCGCGGAGAAAAGGTGAGGGATTCAGGGCCGTATATCAAAAATATTTTATAGAACATCTATGATTCGACACGCACGAACAATGTCTCGCGGCCAACGGCCGACCGACAGGCCTCGCCCGCTCCAAAGATCAAAATTTGAAGATCAGAGCGGATCGCAGGCAAAACACGTATTCGGAAAAGTAACCACGAAAGATGACGCGGTTCGTTTTGTCGCGCTTGGCGGGCTTGAAGAGGTCGGCCGCAATATGATGTTTTTTGAGTATAAAGATGAAATTATTGTGATTGATATGGGCTTGCAGTTTCCCGAGGAAGACACGCCGGGCATAGATTATATCATTCCCAATATTTCATATTTGGAATCAAAGAAACAGAATATAAAATGTTTAATTATTACGCATGGCCATTATGATCACATCGGAGCCATTCCTTACTTGATGGGCAAGTTGGGTAATCCCAGGATTTACACCACTGCCATGACAAGGGATATGATTGTACGAAGGCAGGAGGAATTTACTAATGCGCCCAAGCTTGATGTGACTGTGGTGAAAAATCATGACACAGTGAAAGTATCAGAGCATTTTCAGGCTGAATTTTTCGGCGTTACCCATACTATCCCCGACACCGTAGGCGTTATTTTAAAAACGCCGGTAGGTAATTTAGTCCATTTTGCCGAAATGAAATTTGATTACGATAAGGCAGGCAAACCACAAGGGTTGGATGAATTCGAGCGCATCGGCAGGATGGGCGTGCACACGCTTTTTTTGGATAGCACCAATGCCGAGATACCGGGATTCTCCGTTTCCGAACGCGTGGTGGAAAAAAATTTAGAAGAGATTATCAAGAAAGCCGAGGGCAGAATTATCATCGGATCTTTTGCTTCGCTCATTACCCGTATTGCTGAAATTATAAAGATTGCGGAAAAATACGACAGGAAAGTCGCTATCAGCGGATTGTCTATGAAGACTAATATCCAGATTGCCCAGAATTTAGGTTATATCAAAGCGCAAAAAGGCACGTTTATCCCGCTTGAAGAGATACATAAATACCGGGATGAAAAAATTTTAATTCTTTCGACTGGTGCCCAAGGGGAACCAAACGCCAGTTTGATGAAAGTAGTAAATGGAGAGAACCGTCATCTGGAAATCAGGCCCGGCGACACGGTGGTTTTGTCTTCGTCGGTTATCCCAGGGAACGAAAGGCCTATTCAGGTTCTGAAAGATAATATGGCGAGGCAAGGCGCCAAGGTGTATCATTCCAAATTGGTTGATATCCATTCGTCCGGCCACGCCCCGCAAGAGGAGCTAAAGATAATAATGAAACTGGTCAAGCCAAGATACTTGATTCCCATCCACGGATACTATTTTATGCGCGCCGCGAATGCGGAACTGGCCAGGGAAGTAAAGATCCCCAGGGAAAATATTTTTCTGATTGACAATGGCCAGGTGGTGGAAATAGCAAAGGACAGGATTCGCGTCACCGAGGAAACTGTACCCGCTTTTTACGT
>CAYIFL010000011.1:0-12227 GCA_964362685.1 uncultured Candidatus Saccharibacteria bacterium | reverse complement strand
GCGATCAAATCGGGCAGTTTGTGTATACAAAAACAAGGAGACGACCGATGATATTACCGGTAGTTATCGAGGTGTAAGTTATATGAAACCAATCCTCATCTCCGGCATACAGCCAACTGGAAAACTGCATATTGGGAACTATTTAGGGGCGCTTAAGCATTTTGTTGAACTCCAGAATTCCGGAAAATACGAATGCTACTTTTTTATTGCTGATCTGCATTCCATAACGGAAAATTTTGATCCGAAAGAAAAAAGCGAGCAAATTTTGAACTTAACTGCTGATTTTTTGGCTGCTGGCCTCGACCCAGCTCGTGGTGAGCTTGTCGAACCAAAAAAATCAACCATATTTCTGCAATCACGAATTCCAGCGCATAGCGAACTCGCGTGGATTTTGAATACCGTAGCACCTATAGGCGAGCTTGAACGGATGACGCAGTTTAAGGATAAAAGTGTTCGCCAAAAAGAAAATGTGAATGCCGGGCTTTTTACCTACCCAACACTTATGGCTGCAGATATTCTTTTATACGAGACTAAATTCGTCCCGGTAGGCGACGACCAAGATCAGCATTTGGAAATTACGCGCACGCTTGCCAGAAAATTCAACGCAAAATTCGGCAAAACCTTTATTGAGCCGCAGGCAGTGCATACAAAAACCCCGCGCGTGATGAGCCTGGCAAACCCCCTGAAAAAAATGTCCAAGTCCGAACCGGAAAGCTGCCTTTTTATCGATGATTCGCCGGAAGCAATAGAAAATAAAATCAAACGCGCTGTCACTGATTCCGGAACGGAGATAAAATACGACAAAAAAAATAAGCCGGCAATCAGCAATCTACTCGAAATCTATTCATCGTTGAGCGGACTGGATATTAAAAAACTAGAGAAAGAATTCAGCGGAAAAAAGTATTCGGAATTTAAAAATTCCTTGGCGGAATTAGTCACTGATTATTTCTCCGATTTCCGCAGGAAGAAAAAAGAATTGATGAAAAATCAGCAGAAATTAGTATCGGTTTTAAGCAGCGGTTCGGAAAAAGCCGCTAAGATTGCAAACAAAAAAATTGCTGAAGTGAAGAAAAAAATCGGCTTATTATGACTCATGCAAAAAAAATAACGCTACCCAACGGATTGCGTGTTATTTTAGTACCTCAAGAGCAAAGTCTTGCGGCAACGGTTTTAGTTTTGGTTGAAGCCGGCTCCAAATATGAAACCAAAGACATAAATGGCCTTTCGCATTTTCTGGAGCATATGTGTTTCAAGGGAACCGAGAAGCGGCCGCGATCCATTGATATTGCCTCCGAGCTCGCGAGTATCGGCGCGGTTTCGAATGCCTTCACGAGTTTGGAGTATACCGGTTATTACGCGAAATCCGCGGCACATCATTTGCCGATTATTATAGATGTGGTGTCAGATATTTATCTGAATCCTGTTTTTGATGAGAAAGAAATTGTGAAGGAGCGAGGCGTGATTATCGAAGAGATGAATATGGTCCAGGATACGCCTATGCGGTATGTAAGCGAACTCTGGCTTAAGCTCCTCTACGGAGACCAGCCCGCTGGTTGGGAGATTATCGGCACAAAAGAGGCAATCGAACGGGTATCGCAGAAAGATTTTCTGCAGTATCGTGGAGAACACTATCTTGCGAATTCAACCGTCGTGGTTCTCGCCGGAAAATTTAACGAAGAGAAAGCACTGCAAGAAGTTGAGAGAGCTTTTGCCGGCATCAAAGACGACAAGAAAACAGCAAAAGTGAAAACTACGGAGAGTCAGGAATGCCCGCAGGTCTTGATCAAACACAAAGAAACCGACCAGACGCATTTGATTCTTGGTGTGCGCGCATTTGATATTTTTGATGAGCGGAAATATGCCTTGGAAGTCTTAGAAGATATCTGGGGCGGCGGCATGAGTTCGCGGCTTTTTCAAAAAATACGGGAAGAGATGGGTGCTGCGTATTATATCGGTGCGAGTAGCGATCTCTTTAGTGACCATGGCTATTTGGCAGCCCAAGCCGGCGTGCCAAAAGCAAAGATCCAGGGTGTGATGCAGGCAATTCTCGAAGAAATGCAAAAGTTGAAAAACGAGCCCGTAGAGAAAAAAGAGCTGGCACGCTCAAAAGAGCATCTTGTGGGAACTATGCTCCTTAGTTTAGAGACGTCTCATGCCTTAGCGGGTTTTTACGGAGACCAGGAAATCATAGAAAAGAAGCTTGTCTCGCCGGAGGAAATTGCCGAAAAACTGCGCAAGGTTACTGCGGAGGAGATTATGGCTATTGCAAACGATATTTTCGTTGATGAAAAACTCAATATGACGGCAATCGGACCCCTTAAAGAGGATCCAAAAATATTTGAGAAAATACTGACGCTACGCTAGAATAACACTAATACGTATACGAACAACACAAATACCACGAATACGGCAAAAAGGATATCTACGCATCGAGTAGTCGTGCTATATTCGTGGCATTCGTGTATGAATAATCATTCGTGTTTATATGGATAAAGCCAAGCAGGAGATAATCATATCGTGGCCAACGCTCTGGAGAATTTTATTAATGATCGTGCTCACGGTCGCGCTTTTTATGATTCGCGAAGCAATACTCATTTTGTTTCTTGCGATTGTGGTTTCAGCTGCGTTTGATGGCCCGGTAACCGCGCTTGAAAAAAGAAAAATTCCGCGGATCATCGGTACACTTCTTGTTTTTATACTTGTCTTGGGGGTTGTTGCTATGATTCTTTACACGGTTATCCCTGTAGGCATTACGGAATTCAAAGGATTTTTGGATAATCTAAGCAGCTTAAATATACCGGTTTTCGGGTCGTTGCAGGGAGAGTATTTTCAAAAACTTGATTTGAGTCTGAATACGCTCGCAGACTCGCTCTTTAGCGGCGGTGCATCCATTTTAGATTTTATCGGCATACTCTTTGGCAATATTATTTTGGTTATTACGACAATCGTCATCACGTTTTACTTAACCTTGAGCCGCGCAGGCGTTGAAAAATTTCTGCGGACGGTTCTTCCTTTGGCGTATGAAGATTATGCGATCGGTTTTTATCATCGTGTGAGGAGAAAAATGGGATTCTGGCTTCAGGCGCAGCTGGTCTTAATGCTCACGGTTGGTTGCGTGGTGTTTCTAGGATTATGGATTCTCGGGGTGCGCTATAGTTTGCTTCTTGCGGTTATCGCCGGCGCTCTTGAAATCGTGCCGGTTGCCGGGCCGATGTTCTCCGGCATCATCGGTTTTCTCGTTGCGTCTTCTTCGTCTTTTCTCTTGGGCGTGTATACCGCGATTCTCTTTTTTATTGTGCATCAGCTCGAAAGCAATTTTTTAATCCCGCTTATTATGCGGCGCACCATCGGTATCAATCCGGTTGTGGTTGTAATTGCGCTTCTTGCCGGTTCCCAGATTGCCGGCTTAATCGGCATTATTTTAGCAGTACCCACCGCAGTTATTATCGAAGAGCTTTTTGATGACTGGGAAGAGCGGAAGGTGCGGGTGAGGAATACTAGGTTGGAGATATAACCATATATTAAAAATAAAAAATAAAAAATAAAAATTCTTGTATTTGCCTTCGGCAACCTATTTTAAATTTTATATTGTCGCTGAATTAATGAAGATTGATGACGTCTCTTTGAAAATTATTCCTGATTCCCGCGGTGAGCCGACGCTCCAGGCAACGCTTAAAGTCGGCAACTTTTATTTTTCCGCGGATGTGCCGAGCGGCAAGAGCAGGGGAAGCCACGAGGCATTTGTCCTTGATCCCTCTTGGGCGCTCCAAAAACTGGACGCGATACGGGAAAAAACACTTGGAGTCGAATGTAAAGATCAGGCGTCATTCGACGGGCTTTTGCTTCAGCTTGACGGCACAGAGAGTAAGAAAAATCTCGGCGGCAACACAATCCTTGGGCTTTCTATTGCTTGGGCGCGCGCAAAAGCAAAACTCGAGGGTCTGGAACTCTACGAATATATCGGGAAATTACTCGATACTCGATACGAGTTACTCACCGCTCATATACCTCACCCGATTTTTAATATGATTGAGGGCGGCGCGCATGTAGGGCACGAAAAAAATAAGCTGGATTTTCAGGAATTTCAGGTTATACCCGTTGACGCAGACTCACGCGGACTAAACGCAGACCAACGCAGACAAAATGATTTTGCAAAAGCATTTGATGCCGGTAGGGAGTTTTACGCACAGCTCGGCATAGTACTCGAAGAAAAATACGGAAAAGAGAATGTAGTATTGGGAGATGAGTCGGGTTTTTCCGCGCCGTTTCAAAAAAACGAGGAGGCGCTTGAAATTCTGGATGCGCTTGTAAAAAAAACAAATGGCAATCTTAAAATTGGCTTAGATATTGCGGCTACACAACTTTTAGATACGGATGGGATTTATACCATAGGGCAGAAAAAATATGCCGCGAATGGTTTGGTTTCGTATTATTTTAATCTTACGCATACGTATAACATCATTTCTCTGGAAGATCCGTTTAGTGAAGAAGCATTTGATGCTTTTGCGGAGCTTAAGAGCTATTTTCATCAAATGACAGGAGTAAAAGATTTCCCGCTCATCATAACAGACGATTTAACAACAACGAATCAGGCGCGTTTAGGTACGGCAATCGAGAAGGATGCGGGAAGCGCGATTATTATAAAGCCCAATCAAATCGGGACCATAACGGAAACGATTGAGGTGGCTCGGCTTGCGGGCCGGGCTGGTTGGCGAAAAATCGTGAGCCACCGGAGCGGCGATACTCCTGATGATTTTATTGCGGATTTGGCAGTGGGCATTTCTGCCTGGGGCATCAAAGCCGGCGCACCGAAAACTCCGGTACGCTTGACAAAATATAATAGGTTAATGGAGATTGCGAAATTGATTAAGTAATAACGTATTTGATATAAATAGCTAATCTATAGTATTATTGATATATGGAAAATACATTGAAAAAAGGAAAATATCGCTGGATTGTTTTTAAAAAGGGGACGGAATGGATTGCTGCAGCTTTGGAATTTAATATTGTTCAAGTTGGCGATGATCCTAATTTGGTTTATTTAGAAATGCAGGAAGCAGTAAGGGGATATATAGAAGCTGCGGGAAAAAATAAAGGCTTTCGGAATAAGGCAGTAAATCCTATTTTGAATCAAAAATCTGATGAACAGTATGAATCACTTTGGGAACGGGCTCAATTAGCCATGCAAGAAAAAGGAATCGAACTTCCAGAAAATGTATTTGATTTTGGCACTCGGAACTTAGTTGCTGTGTAATATTGTCAAATATGCCGCATGGCATTTCGAATTGGACATTCCGCGATATTCAAAATTTTTTGGTTAAGCATGATTTTCGACTTCATCACATAAAAGGCAGTCATTATTATTTTCGTAAATATGAGAATGGCAGATTTTATATGACTCATGTTCAGCATCATGGCGCTAAATCAATTCCAGAAGGAACTATGAATGCGATTATCCGTCAGTCCGGCATCTCGAAAGAAGAATGGTTAAAAAATTGACTCGGTTTTAAAATTAATATGAACTTACAAAAAGGATTTATCCAAATACCGATTTTAGCTGTCATTATTATTGGTGTTGTTGTGGTAACCGGCGGAATATACCTTTTAAAACAACAATCTGGATCGATTGTGCCAAAACCTCAAATGCCGAAACCTGATGTATTTGCGCCCACATCTTCAGAGTCACTTTCAAGCAGCTCAAAAATACTAAATATCTCTAGCTCATCATCCCACGAAATATCTTCGAAGCCGCCTGCTAAATTTGTGCCGGAAATTTTAACGCCTATATCAAATACCATAAATAAAACTCTTTTCTCTGGTATATCATCACAAGAAGTATCTGTTGATTTGACGCTTTCTCCTCTTTCCGCGCCAAAAGGGAAAATTGATATTTTTTGGAATATTATTTTCCCCGAAGAGCAAAGAGAAAAGGCAGGGACGCGTTATGGCTATTTAGGAGCGATTGCTGAGCCGCTCGATCTCGTTGAAGAATTAAAAATTAATAATAATGGTTCTGATTCTGTTTTCCTAATAGGCATAGATAATGAGCAGACAAGTTTTCTTACTATGTCTTCATACCCAATTGCAAGAGAGACACCAATGATGCTTTTGCCCAATAATTTTTTTAATGAAAAAGGAGAAAAAATAAACTGCAAAAATAGAGAAATATATTGGTTATTTAGTAAAATGTATGAACTTGGACCATTTAACGGATTAAATCGCATCACCAAAGATGAAGCACAAAGTAATATATGCGATTTCACAACTCCTATTGAGATAAAATCAAAATCTTCGTTGATACTCAAACCAGAACTTTATGCAACTAATTTTGGATTAGCAGGAACATCAGCAAGTAATATTTTTAACGGAGCAGATAAAGAATTTGTAAAAACAAATATTGATTCTTTGGGTGGACAGGTGGGACTTATCCCTAAAGGATATGAAGAGTATGACGATATTTCCAACAAAAACACCTTTAATATTGGCGGGTTCATTCTTACAGATACGCGCAAGGCAGATATATTAAATAGCACACTTAAAATTAGAGATAAAAATAATAAAGCAGTAAAAATTAAAATCGGGAATTTAGGTTATGGGGCATTGCTAAAAGCATACAAAATTCCCAATGAACCATTTACTCCAGCTCAAAATATTTTTGACAGCAATATTTTAGGAATGCAAGTATTTTGGTATCTTAATGATTTTTGGAGCGCGAACAATATTACTGGAAAATACGATGCAAAAACAGCAGAAATGTTAAAAAGATTTCAGCGCGAAACAAAAATTGCTGAAACCGGT
Organism: uncultured Candidatus Saccharibacteria bacterium; assembly: GCA_964362685.1. GTDB lineage: Bacteria > Patescibacteriota > Minisyncoccia > UBA6257 > UBA9933 > CAYIFL01. The sequence continues at coordinate 5,429 of CAYIFL010000011.1, read as the reverse complement.
AAATTTGACGATGCGACAATGTTTGTAGTTAAAGCCTTTAAGAGAAATGTTTCATATTATGAAAATTACGGCGATGAAGAAGTTACGATTAGCTTTGATGCTCCACAACAATACTTTAGACTTTTTAGCATAGGCGAGTGGGATGTTTGGCTTAATGATGATACGACCAGCTCATCATATATGATTAAGGTAGCTGATAAAACAAATTGCAGTCGTAGAGAAGAATGTAGATTTCGTGCTTTTACATTTGGCGGAAGAAATTTATTTACTTTGAGCGGAATCACTATATTAAATAACACCCCTGAAACAAAAGAGTGCGTAATTATGAATCCAAACAATATACAAATTGATAAATTTCAAATTGCTCCAAATGAAATGCACCGTCAGGAAGAGATAATGGAAAATGTATCCGCGAAGGCTATGCATCGACTCCAGTGCGGAAATAAATATTTAGATTTGGAATTATCACCAATAAAAAGTATTGGGGGATAAAATCCGGCGCGCCGGCGAAGACGGAGAGATTGAAGAAGTACAATAGGGTGCTTGAAATAAGTTCCAAATAACAAGCACCAAATTCCAAATAAATTCCAATGCTAAAAATTTAAATATCCAAAGCGTGTTTAGAATTTGGGTAATTGGAAATTGGATATTATTTGTGATTTGTAATTTGCGGTTTGGAATTTACGATTTTTGCTACAGCAAAAACCGGAGCAAGCTCTGCCCGGTCATTTCATCCGGCTTTTTTATTCCCAGGAGCTCTAAAATTGTGGGCGCGATGTCCGCCAGAATTCCCACAATAATTTTTTCCGATTCCCTGACTGCCTGCGGTTCTTTTTTCACCTTGAGCTTGAATTCCGATGCTATTAAATAGATCGGTACCGGATTCGGATCATGTTGGGTTTCGGGCTTCCCGGTCATAGGATCAAACACGCGCTCCATATTGCCATGGTCAGAGGTAATTATGAGAACCGCATTTGTCTTAAGGCAGGATTCAATAACTCGACCCATCATTTTGTCCGTAATCCGCACCGCGTCAAGACACGCCTGATAATTGCCTGTATGCGCGATCATATCCGGATTTGCGTAATTCGCGAGAATAAAATTATAGGCGCCTTCCTCGATTGATTCGATGAGGCGCGTGGTAATCTCCGGCGCCATCATCTCCGGGTGGTCATCCTGCCGCAGGAGCGATTTCGAGGGAATAAGCACGCGGTATTCGTTTTTGAACGGCTCTTCGCGCAAGCCATTGAAAAAATAGGTGATGTGCGGATACTTTTGCGTTTCCGCAATCCGCAACTGATTCATGCCGAGATCAGAGAGTACCCTGCCCAGTGGATTTTTTGCGATATCAGGCATAAACGCAGCCGGCACATCAAGGGCGGCATCATATTGCGTCATCGTGACGAAATAAACGTTGTCGAGCGGCTTTGTATTGAATTTGTTGAATCCTTTGAAAACAAAAGAGCTCACAATCTGCCGCATGCGGTCTTCTCTGAAGTCGAAAAAGATAACGGCATCATTATTTTTAATAAATCGTTTTTCCGGACCAACCAAAGTTGGGATAACATACTCGTCATTCAGATGCTGGGCATAGGTTTCTTTAATGTGCGCTTCAACGTCTTGAATCACCGGGCCGTCACCCGTAAGCACTTGGTATACCCGTTCGGTGCGCTCAAAATGATTATCCCGGTCCATGGCGTAAAATCGCCCGGACAAGCTTGCCAAGCGATCCTGGGGAATTTTCTTCAAAAGCTGAAGCGCGGATTCGGGCGCGCTGTCCCTCCCGTCGGAAAAAAGATGCAGATTGTAATCTTCTGCGCCTTCTTTCCTGGCAAATTTTATAAGGGCGTCAAGATGCTCAAGAGAGGAATGCACGTTGCCGGAACCAAGAAGCCCAACGAGATGCACGGTTGAGGCATTTTTCCTTGCGTGATCAAAAGCTTTTTTTAACGGCCCATTTTGGAAAAAACTTTCATTGCGGATTGCGAGGGTGATGCGCGGAAAATGCTGGTAAATCGTTTTTCCCGCGCCGATATTCAAGTGGCCCACCTCGCTGTTGCCTTCCTCGCCCCAGGGAAGGCCAACGCTGATGCCCGATGCCTGAAGAGCCCCTGCGGGATAAGCCGCTTTTATAAGACCGATGTTTTCGGGTTCCACCACGTGGATTGGATTCGATTCATCCTGATTTCCAATACCCCAGCCGTCTAAAATGATAAGAACGATAGTCCTCTTCTGCATATGCGATTTTTATCTAAATTTCTATATTTTTACTTTCCACTAAATTTAGCTATAAAATTCCCTGCCCGCCGTAGCCTTGGCGGAGGCGGGAGCATCCCGAGCCGCGCGAGGGAATACATTTATGCTGGCTAAGCCCTTTACTTTCCTTCCAATTCCAGGTATTATACCACAAGGAATATGAAACTAATGGTTCCTACATTCCGATGGCTACAAAATACAAATAACATACCAATATACAAATTCGTATATTAGTAAAACATTTGTAATTTGTAGAGTCTTATGAAGAATTTAGCGAACAACCAAAAAAATGTCCACGAATCCAATACTTTGGGTTATTTTGTTATTAGTCGGCAGCGCAGCAGGATACTTTATCCGTCAGATTGTCGGAAGTAAGCGCGCAAATTCGGTCGAAGAGAAAATACGCCGCGAGCTTGAAGCGTCCCGGTCAAAGGCAAAAGAAGTAATCCTTGAAGCGCAAGAAAAGGCAACAACTCTCCTAGAGGAAGTAAAGAAAGAAGAACGCGAAACAAAGTCCCAACTTGGCCGCCACGAAGAGCGGCTTCTTAAAAAAGAGGAGATGCTCGATAAGGCATCTTCTGATTTGCGCTCCAAAGAATCGGATATAAGCAATGAAGCGCTAAAAATAAAAGCGGCAAAAACGGAGCTCGATGATCTCCGGCAAAAAGAGATTAAGGAACTTGAAAAAATAACCGGGTTAACGCGGGATGACGCCAAAGAACTGCTCCTTAAAGACGTGCGCAAGGCATACGAGGAGGATCTGATAACTGATATCCAGAAGCTTGAAAAGGAGCGGCGCGGTGAGATAGAAAAGAAAGCCTTGGATATTATGACAACCGCGATCCAGCGCTATGCGCGGACACATGTGTCGGAGATTACAACGAGCGTTTTCCATCTGGCTGATGAAGATTTGAAAGGCAAAATTATCGGCCGCGAAGGAAGGAATATCCGGGCTCTGGAGCGCGCAACCGGCGTGGAATTTGTGATTGATGAGACGCCGGACAGCATCGTTATCTCCTCGTTTGATCCGATGCGCCGCGAGATTGCAAAGGTTGCTTTGGAAAAACTCGTGAAAGACGGCAGGATCCAGCCCGCGAAGATCGAGGAAAAAGTTGAAGAGGCAAAAAGCGAAATCAATAAGCGCATTGCGGAAATCGGCGAAGCAGCTGCCTACGAGGTGGGCGCCTATGATTTGCCTAAAGAAATTATGCAGCTTTTGGGCAGATTGCATTTCCGCTTTAGCTATGGCCAGAATGTGCTTTTAAACTCGATTGAGGCGGCTCACCTGGCTTCTATGATTGCCTCGGAGCTCGGGATAAAGGTAGAAGTAGCTAAAAAGGCGGCATTATTGCATGATATCGGCAAAGCGATTGACCACGAGGTGCAGGGAAGCCATGTTGATCTTGGCAGAAAAATCCTCAAAAAATACGGCATAAGCGATGAGGTGATCCAGGCAATGGAAGCGCATCATGAGGAGTATCCGTTTGCGAGCCCGGAAGCCTACGTGGTTGCAGCGGCAGATGCTTTGTCCGCATCGCGTCCCGGAGCGCGGCGCGACACACTCGAGAATTATCTGAAGCGCCTGGGAGATCTGGAAAAAATTGCCGCATCATTTCCCGCGGTAAAATCAGCATATGCGATTTCAGCAGGCAGAGAAATCCGCGTTTTTGTCACGCCGGAAAAAATTGACGATTTTGGCGCGCTTCAGTTAGCTAAAGATATTGCGCATAAAGTGCAATCTGAACTCAAATATCCCGGAGAGATAAAAGTGAATGTGATCCGCGAAATTCGGGCAGTGGAATACGCGAAATAGGGCTTTAATCCTCGCTTTTTCTCCCCTCCTTTTTCGGCTTCAATGCTTGTGGAAAAGTGGCTATTGTTGTTTTAGTTAGATTTTTCCTCTATACTTTGGTAGTATTAAAGCAACTTAACGCAAAAGGTCGAGGGAGTAAAATAGCGACACCAATTACAAATGACACCCGAATATACAAATGTATTCGTGTCATTCGTGTAAATTCGTAGATTCGTGTCGCTCTAGCGAAGCGTATGAATAAAGTCGCACTTATCGAAGCGATAATGAAAGCAACCGGCATAGAGAAGAAGAAAGATGGCCAGGCCGCAGTTGAAGCTGTTTTCGAAACCATAACAAAAACATTGAGCCGCGGTGAGGAAGTGGCAATTGCGGGTTTTGGCACGTTCCGCGTTGCACGGCGCGCGGCACGGCAGGGTATTAACCCGAGAACCGGCGAGAAAATCCAGATTGGAGCATCAGTAAAGCCAAAATTCAGAGCAGGAAAGGTTCTTAAAGAAGCTGTTAAATAAGCGCTTTTTCAAACAAAATATCCCTCCCGACCGCGGTCGGGAGGGATATTTTTATTCCTTTTTTAAGAATTGGTCGAAGTTGCCGTATTAAGAGTGGATGTGGCGTTCTCCGGGATAGTGCTTGAAGAGGCGCCGTCGGTGGACGAGGCATTCGCATCTGTTGAGGTTGGCGCAATAAGCGATGCGCCAACGCCTTCAAAGATATCCTGCGCAGATTTTATATTATCCACTGCAGATTCTAAGTTGTTGCTTTCGAGTTGCGTTTTTGCAGTGTTCAATTTTTCCTGGGCTTGTGTGATAGATTGATTGAGCTGTGCTCTGTCCACCGTATCAGCCGCCTTTTTTGTATTTAAAATATACTGGATCTCATCAAGCTGAACCTGAATGGAAGAATTAATGTCATTGGCTTGGACAACCAGTTTTTCCCTGTGGGTTTGGGCAGTGTATAGAGAATAGGAACTTATAAAAACAATAAGAAGCATTGCAGTCAGTACTTCAGCTGCCAAAGAAAACCTCATTGACTGGAAGTCAGCGAGTATATGAGAGAATAAGGCAAATAAACCCTCTTTCCTGGGGCTTTCTTTGGAAGACAAAATAAGATGCCGAGACCGGGCTTTATATGCAGGGTCCGGCTCAATTGCCTTCAGATTTTTTAGGATTTTGAATAATTGCTCATCCATATTGCCGCAGAACCGACGCAGAACCGGTACGCTGAACCGACGCGGAATTTTTAGGTTTAGCGTCAGTTATGCATTTTAGTTTAGCGTCTGTTTAGCGTTTAAAATATTCTTCAGATTTTTAATTGCCCGATGCTGCAGAACCCGCACGGCTTCCGGAGTCCGCTCAATAAG
>CAYIFL010000010.1:0-12266 GCA_964362685.1 uncultured Candidatus Saccharibacteria bacterium | reverse complement strand
TCCGCGATTTCGAGCACTTACTTAGGACAGCCGTTTGATATTCACGCAGGCGGGGTGGATCATATTGGCACGCATCACACAAACGAAATTGCCCAATCCGAAAGCGCTTATGGAAAACCGCTCGCAAAATACTGGTTGCACGGCGAGTTTCTCTTACTAGACCATTCGAAAATGGCAAAATCCAAAGGCAATTTTATAACCATCGAGGATATTACTAAAAAGGGTTTTCATCCTTTGGCATTCCGCTATTTGGTTTTAAATTCGCATTATCGGTCTAAACTAAATTTCAGCTGGAGGGCGCTTGAAGCTGCGGAGAAAACACTACACTATATCTACGCCGATTGGCAACACCTTCCGGAAAAATTAAGGACATCGCAAGTCCTTACTATTAAGAAGGGGGTTGCTGCTATACAAAAACTAGAGACAAGCTTTGCTAAAGCGATAAACTATGACCTTAATACCCCGAAAGCTCTTGCGGTATTTCACAAAACCCTCAAAAGCCGGCATATCGCAGAAGATGATAAAAAACGATTGCTCCTCTGTTTTGACACGGTGCTTGGACTTGGACTACAAGGCATCACATCGTCAAAAATCCCCGGGTCAATTACCGCACTAGCGCAAAAACGCGAGGCATTCCGCGGAAATAAACAGTTTGTTAAGGCAGATGAGTTGCGAAAACAAATAGAAAAGCTAGGATACGTAGTGGAAGACACGAATAGTGGTCCAAGCATCAAAAGGAAGTTAATTTCTTGAATAGTGATAATTTTATACTTTAATTCAAAATGCAAAAATCAAAATGCAAAATTATTGTGATTATCTCTGATAATTTTAATTTAAATAATTTTTATATTTTGGATTGTCATTTTGATATTTGATTTTTAAATTTTGATTTTTTATCATGAACCTCCGCCTTCCGCCACAAGATATTGAAGCAGAGCAGTCAGTCCTCGGAGCCCTGATGCTCGACAAAAGCGCCGTGATCAAGGTGGTTGATTTGCTTTTACCTGATGATTTCTATGACCCGAAACACGCAAAAATATACGGCGCGGTATACGAGCTTTTTGAGAAAGGAGAGCCGGTTGATATTTTAAGCGTTACGAATAAATTGAGAGACGCGCACCAGCTCGCTGATATCGGCGGATCATCCTACTTAAGCGATCTTGTTTCCACGGTTCCCACCTCAACGCATATAGCGCACTACGCGAAAATCGTAAAGCAGAAAAAAATCCTGCGGGATCTGATCCGCGCGTCAGCGGAAATCGGTGAGCGCGCGCTCGACAGCTCAAGAGACACGGATGATGTACTAGACGAAGTAGAGCAGAAAATTTTTGCAATCAGCCAAAAATCCCGGCCGCAAAACTTTGTGCATATCAAAGACGAGCTTAGGTCTGCGTATGAACGCATTGAAAAATTGCATCAAGGCGGAAAAGGGTTGCGCGGCATTCCAACCGGATTCGAGGAGCTTGATAATTATCTCTCGGGCCTCCAAAAATCAGACTTGATTGTGTTGGGTGCTCGGCCTTCGCTTGGAAAAACAAGTCTCTGCCTTGATATGGCACGGCATGTCGCGGTAAAACATAATTTATCTGTAGGCATTTTTTCCCTTGAAATGTCTCGCGATCAAATTATTGACCGGTTTATTGCCTCAGAAGCGCAGATTCCCCTTTGGGAACTCCGCACCGGACGCTTAAAAAGCGAGGTAGAATTTGAACTTATTCAATCAGCTCTTGACCGCCTATCCAAGGCTCCTATCTATATAGATGACACACCCACCGCGACCATCATTGAGCTCCGCAGTATGGCGCGACGCTTGCAGATTGAACACGGGCTCGACCTTATTATTGTTGATTATCTCCAGCTGATTCATCCGCGCCACGCAACGGACAATATGGTTTCTGCAATGACTGAAGTAAGCCACGGGCTTAAAGCCTTGGCGCGCGAACTACAAGTGCCGGTCTTGGCTGCTGCGCAACTTTCGCGCGCCGTTGAACAACGGGACCATAAAATTCCGCGCTTGTCGGATCTGCGGGAGACCGGCGCCATTGAACAGGATGCTGATGTGGTACTTTTTATTTATAGAAAAGACCGCGACAAAATCGACGTTGAACCAGAAGAGCAAAATACCGCGGAAATTATTATTGCAAAACACCGGAATGGCCCCTTAGGAACCGTTCGGCTCAAATTTGACCAGGATAAAGTGAGTTTTCGGACTATCGACCGCCTGCACGAGTTCGCGCCAACTATCTAATTGTTGCGTTGAAGCGCTTTTGAAGAACCGCATATACGGTTTCCATCTTCCGGTTAACCTCCGCGTCAGTCAAGGTGCGGTTATCCGCCTGGAATACGATGCGGAACGTAAAACTATTTTTGTACTCATCAATAAGATCAACATCCTCAATCTCTTTCAAATCAGTTTCTTGGATCGCCTGCATAATATCGCCAATGCCTGCTGACTGCGGCAAGGAAAGGGAAATATCTCTAAGGACTGACGGATACTTAGTAAGCGGCTTATATTCACGCTCTTCGCTCACAAGAGTAAGTAATTCGTTAAGATTGATTTCCGCAAAAGCCGCAAAGCCGCCCTTAAGAGCAGAAGACCCTATGCCCACATACCCCAAAGAGGCATCGCCTGATTTAATTTCTACCATGCTCTTTTGGTCGAGGAATCCAGGAACAACCTGCGGTTGCTTCCCTTTCTCGCGGAAAGGCACTATGCGAAAATCAACTAATCCCAGGCGCTTGAGGAGTGCGTCCGCAACTCCTTTGAGCTCAAAAAACGCCTCTTTGCTTTTTGAACCGATCGCAATGCCAAGCATCGTTTTCTCCCGCACGTCATTCTTTGCGCCTGAAGAAAATACATCTCCTATTTCGAACACCTTGGGATTTTCGAAAAACCTGAAATTTGACTCAATGTTTTGAAAAAGAAGCATCCCTAGATTCGGCCGCATATAGGCATACTCTGCACTTATGGGATTTTTAACCGCAAGAACACGTGCTTTTTCGCCTCCCTCGCCTCTCATATCTTTCTCTCCGATAAATGAGCGGTTATACACCTCGCTATAGCCAAAAGAGGTGAGGATAATTCTTGCCGTATCGCGCAGGGTAAAGCTATCTTCTGTTTTCACGGGCAGGAGATGAATGCGGGGCGGGATGCTTTGTATGCTATTGTAGCCATGGAGCCGCACGATTTCTTCCGCGAGATCCAGAGGGGTCTCGATATCAGTTCGAAGAGCAGGCACTTCAACAAGAAAATCTTTTGTGGGATACGGGTCAGGGGAAGAAGCTGCTATCTTTGTTGTAAAACCCAACAAGGTAAAGATGCGCCGCACCATATGGGGATCGAGATCAGCTCCTATGAGCTTATTCGCCTCTCTAATATCAAAAGTAATAGTTTTCTTTTTTGGCGTATCATGCCGGATATCCAGAGTCGCGCCGGCAGTTGCCATAGTAAGACCAACTAAAAGTTCTCCTGCCCGATTAAGTCCGATAGGCACTAATGCAGGAGAGAGCGCATGGGAAAAACGCAGGGATGCATCGGTCTGGAGCCCGAGCCTGCGCGATGACGCATATATATGCCGGGCATTGAAATTCGCCGCCTCAACGATAATCCGCTTTGTTTTTTCGGTAACCTCCGCGTCTTTACCGCCCTTGATGCCCGCAAGCGCTATAGGTCCCGCCGCATTAGCTATAACCAATACATCAGTCCCCAACTCGTATTCTTTTTCATCGAGGGTTTTTATTCTCTCGTGCCGGCGAGCCCTGCGGACAATGATTGATACAGGAGATGCATGCGGCCCTCCTCCTTCAATAATTTTATCGAAATCAAATGCGTGGAGCGGTTGGCCAGACTCAAGCATTACATAATTCATTATATCCACCACGGCGTTTATGGGGCGCAAACCGCAGTCAATCAATATATCCTGCATCCACTTCGGAGAAAGTTTCAGGGAAACATTTTCAAAATACTGCACCCGATACCTATTACACAAAAGCGTATCTTCGATTGCTGCGGTAAAGAGGCCCGCTCCTGCCGCACCCTGCTCTACGGGCATTCGTTCTAATTCGCTAATAACTTCGTGAATGCCAGATGGGATCCCCATAGCTTGGGAAGCTTCTTTTGCAATACCCCAATGCGATGCGGCATCCGAGTAGCGATTCGGGGGAATGGTCGCCTCAAAGGCGTCACCCGGCAGGTCGCTCGCCTCAAATGAATACGCGGTGAGCGTGTTAACCAGCTCTTTTTTGCTTTTTACCTTTGGTACAAGCTGTTTTATAAGAGAATAAGAGAACCTCATATCGTATATATGCGCTTCATTTAGTATAATGACGGCTATTTTCTGTATTGTCCCATATGTTCAAAAAGAATGCAAAAACAATCGTTCCTACTGCCATATTTAACAGCACTTCCTTAATAAAAACCATTGACCCGATAAGCTGTACCGCAAATACCAGGTAAAAAAGCAACGTGCCAAAAACGATAGTGAGAAGACTGGAGAACAGCGCGTGCCACGGGAAGTATCTGCCTATGATACCGATGAGAACGCCAATAGAGAGAAAAAACAAAAGCTCCGGTTGAAACCCGGGAGCAAACTTCAGAATAAATCCGGCAAGCACAACAAAAAAAAGATACAGCAGGATATTCTCAATGAAAAATGCCAAAACCGCGATGCCAACCAATGCCAGATTGGGTTTTACCCCAAGCAAAGAAAAACCATTTGCCTGGAGCACGGCAAGAACGACTATAACGCACGCCGCGGCTACAAACGTAAGAACGGTGGGAACCTTCATTCTCGTATTAACAAGTTCACCTCGCGGATTTCGCCGAGTATAAAAGGAGTCTTCACGACTGCTTCCTTAAAAATGCCCGCGGCGCCGCCTCGTATCTCCGAAACTTCTCCCATTTTTAGGCCGTACGGAAACGACGAATCAGCTGATAAAACCACATCACCGACTTCCACGCGCTTTGCTTTATCAATTAACACAACCTTTGGCTCGCCGCCGCCTTCAAATAAACTGTCTACTTCTTCCACGCCGATGCGGACAGGGATCTCAAACTGCGAATCAAAAATAGTCTGCACAATACTTACTCGGGGCAATACCTCCTTCACCCGGCCAAGCAGAATGCTTTTTCCTACCGTGACAACCATGCCAACCCGCACTCCCTCTAGTTCTCCGGCATCCACCGTTATTTGATTTTTCATATTAAAAGGGTAGGTGGAGAAAACTTTTGCGGTACGATAGGTCCCGCTCGCCGCAGTAGCTTTGGGCAGGACAGAGACGCTCTCCGAAGCGCCAAGCACAGCAGCGCGCTGAATCTCTGCCAATAAATTCTGGTTTTCCTGCCGAAGCGCAAAATGGTCGTCTGACGCGCTCCCTCGCGGAAAAATCATTGTGCCAAAAAGCACAAAACCCGCACCAATAAGTATTCCGAAAAATAAAATATAACGTTTCATGATAAATCAAAGAGTAACGAATTCATACGAATGTACAAATCCGTATTCGTATATTCGAACAGATTCGCTATTCGCTGATTTCAAACGTTAATCTCCATGGGCCGGAGTGATGTGGTAAATACCCGCGAATATTCATCTATATTCTCTGCCGCAATGCCCGCGCCCCGCACAACGCAGGTCAGGGGATCATCAACCACAGAAACACGGACGGATGTTTCTTTTTCTATAAGCTGATCCATTCCCCGAAGCAAACTGCCGCCTCCGCAGAGATATATGCCCTGCCTTAGCACGTCACCAACAAGCTCCGGCGGGGCAATCTCAATCGCTTCTTTTATCGCTTCGGTAATAAGGCGAAGTGAACGATGAATTGCGGAGCGCACAAAACTGCCTTTTATTAAAATCTCCCTGGGCAAGCCCGTTGCCATATCGCGGCCCCGTACCGCCATTTCCAGCCGTTCGTCAACCGGTACCGCGGACCCGACGCGCATCTTAAGCTCTTCAGCCGAAGGCTCTCCTATCGCGAGCTTAAATTCCTCGCGGATAAATCGGATGATGTCTTCGGTGAGCCGGTCGCCTGCGATTTTTAAGCTCCGTGCGGTAACGGTCCCGCCCATGGAAATAATCGCTATTTCCGTAGTCCCGCCTCCGATATCCACAATCATATTCGCTATAGGTTCATCAATAGGCAGACGAGCTCCTAAGGCGGCTGCTATGGGCTCTTCGATAATAAATGATTTGAGGGCGCCCGCAGAGACAACCGCATCTTCCACTGATTTTCTCTCAACCTCAGTCAGGTTTGAGGGAACGCCAATCACCGCCCGATAATACCCCATCATTCTGTTTTTGTTTGCTTTTCTGAAAAAATAACGCAGCACTTCCTGCGTCATATCAAAGTCAGAAATGACGCCGTTTATAAGGGGCCGTACCACGGTAATATGCGAAGGGGTTCTGCCAACCATTTTCTTTGCTTCTTCGCCGATCGCCAGAACGCGTCCGGTCTTATTATTCACTGCTGCAAGAGACGGCTCGCTGATAATAATCCCCTTTCCTTTTACGTAGAGCAGGGAATTGGCAGTGCCTAAATCTATGCCGACATCTTTATAAAAACCACTGAATAAGGACATAACAAAAAATTTCTAATTTCGAATTACCTAATTTCTAAACAAACGGTTGAGCTCCTTTGCATCAACTAGTTTTGTTGCGCTCTCGTCACGTTTTTTTAATTCGATCTTCCCTTGTGTCTTCTCGCTTAGAACCGCGCGCCAGGGAATGCCGATTAAATCCGCATCTACCAATTTCTCGCCGGAAGATACCTCGCTTCTTTCATCATACAATACCGCACCATCAAGTTTCTGTCCATTGTTTTTTGCTGATTTCCCAGAAAAATTTCTGTAGAGTTTCTCTCCGAGCTTTATAATACTAGCTGAATCCCCTAAGCGAATCAAATGGACTCTGAAGGGCGCAACCGCCTCGGGCCATATAATGCCTCTCTCGTCATGCGATACCTCGACTATGGTTCCCATAAGCCGGTTAAGGCCAATGCCATAACAGCCCATAATTACTTCTTTTTCCGTGCCTTCTTTAGTCTTATATGTCAAATCAAAAGGCTGGGAATACTTGGCGTGAAGCTTGAATATATTGCCCACCTCAACTGCTTTTTCCTTTGTGAGATCGCTTCCCTTGCACTCGGGACACACTGGTTGGTCTTTAATAATTTCCTTATTGATTGCTACCGCGCACTTCCTGCAAAGATAAATTTCATCCTCGCCCGCCGAGGTGAGTGTCTGAAACTCATGGGAATATTTTGAAAATGATCCGCCCGAAGCAAAGGTAAGATGCGTCTTCTCTCCGATGCCAACGCGGTCGAAAATCTGTTTGTATGCATCTTTTACTTTCTCGTAGTACCGGTCGAGATCCGCCGTATCCGCGTGAAACGAATATAAATCTTTCATAAAAAATTCCCGCCCCCGCAAGAGTCCTGATTTCACCCGCGCCTCGTCGCGGAATTTATTCTGTATCTGAAAAACCGCGCGCGGCAAATCTTTGTACGAGAGAATAAACCGCTTCATTAAAGGCGAAATAATCTCTTCATGCGTGGGGCCCAGGACAAGATCTTGCTTCGAATAGTAGCTTACGAACTTAAATAACGCATCGTATGTTTTAAAGCGATCCGTAAGCTCCCAGTTGGTTTTTGGCTGAAGCGTGGGTAAGAGGAGTTCCACGCCGCCTATCTCTTCCATTCCTTCCCGAATGATGGTTTCGATTTTTTTAAAAACCCTGAAACCCAAAGGCAAGAGCGAGTAGACACCAGCCATTACCTTGTCTATATAGCCCGCCCTGAGGAGAAGGCGGGCATTCACCGCCTCTTCATCTTTCGGCGCCTCACGCCTGGTTTTAGTAAATAATGCAGATTGACGCATGTTCTCGTGCCGTAATAAATAGTACCGTTATCATAATCATAGGAAAATACGAATGTTCTGTCAAAAAAACCTGATCCGAAGATCGGTTCCTTGATGCAAACGCATATTTCAAAAAACCGGTTAGTCCGGGCACGCGACGGTAGAAGTTGCAAGAGCGCCACTGTTATTAATAGTAAGCAAAGCGCACACGCTGCCATTCGGACTCTTTAGAATAATGCCCTTACCTGAAGTTGTTACATACACATTACCTCCCTTAACCTCAAGTTTATCCTGCGGTGTTGCTATGCCCACGCCGACATTACCAGCGTTTGTAGTATACGCGTTCGTGCCGTTATACGCCCAGGGCGCTAGGTCTTGCCACGCGCTGCGATAACCGCGAAAAGTGCTTGACGCTGTGTTAAAATACAAGGCGCCTGCTTGTCCGGTTGGCGGATCAACAGCGAGAGCGCCGAGATTCAGAACACCAGAAAGGAACGCATTCTGCCACGGCGTTCCTGCTTGTCCGATATCCTGCGTGCCTCCCGGAAGAAGCGCTGAATCAAACGTGGCAGCTGAAACTCTTCCTATGGCAGATGAGATGGTCCGCTGAAATTTTCCTTGCGGATTTTGCGTATTTGAGCTTATAGCTACATCGACAGTCACCACATCGTGTCCGGGATATTGGGTAATTTTTTCAAAAGACAGAGAATCAACCACAACGCGGCTTGTTGTTATGGAACTGGTGGGGCTCGTCCCCTGCTTCATAAGAATGGCGGAACCGCCTAAGCTTATAACCGTAGGATCCTGGTTCGGATCCGGCATCCGTAGTCGTAATGTTGAAGCAGGAACCCCGGCCTGAATATCAATATTGCTTGAAGCCCGTACCAAGCGCTGAATGGTTTGCGTGGCAAAATGCAATTGCGCGGAAACTTCCGCTGAAGAACTTTCACGGCTCCCAACCTGAAGCGCTGTGGTCAAAATGACAACCATAAGCGCCGCGACAATCGCGAATACAGCCACATACAGAATAATTTCTATGAGGGTAAACCCTTTTTTCTTGTGTAAAAACCGGTTAACCATAGAGCGTGCAAGTATCTATAAGTATAGCTCAAAAGAAATATGTAGCAACACAGAGGCGCAATCTACCTGTTACCGGCGCATAATAAGACTAATCGTGAAGTTAACGATGCCCCCTGCACCCGGCGTGATACTCGAGATCGGAAGGTCGACGTTCGAAAACGCGTTATCCCCGCTCAAACTCTCCTTGAACGCGAGAACAGGCGCTTCGCTTGGCCCATGGCCGCTTACAAAAACCGGCGTTTCCCATGATTGCAGCACTATTCGCTCAATGCTGATACTTTCTCCGGCGAGCGCCTGTATCTTTGCCAGGTAGGGAGAAAAATCAGCGGACTGGCCCCTGGCATATACAACCAAAGCCACAGCATCGTTAAATTTTTGCGCCTCATCCCTCAAGGCGTTTATATCAGCAGACGGCGGTGAAATTTCCTTAATGTGATTTAGATCTTTTGTTAAGGTACTCATCATCTTTCCAAGAAACATGTCCGTACCGGCAAAAAGAATAAGGATCGCACCCAGTGACGTAAAAATGATATTCCTCCAGAGGCGCACAAAATAAAGCGTCTGCTCCCGGTTAAAACGCTCCCGAGAGCTCACGCTTGCCAAACTAATCATATCATCTTCTCCGCGCGGTATAGCTCCGCGCATAGCTGATCCCAAAACCGGAAACCAATCCTCGCCGAGTGATGCCGTATTCATACTTGATACCTCGGGTGAAAGAAAACTAACAAACGTTTTCGCTTCAAGATGAAAGTTTTTTTGCGTTACGTCTTGTATCCGTTTCCCCAATTCCGGAGAAGGAACAAGAAAGCCCAGCTCATACTCGGATGATTGCCAATGGCTTGTATAGAAATTCAGAATCCTTTTAACTTCCCGGATAACAACGCCGTCGAACTCCGGAAGATACATCGTCGGCTTTTGCCATACCGTAGCATAATTGAAATATACATTTTTCCCGCGAATAACCGAGAAGCTCAACCCGTTGCTTGATAGAGCGATAAGAATAAGCGGCGGTTTCCCCTTGAGGCCGGTATCCGGCGGGACCAGGCGCGCAAGCGCAATGCTCGGGAATTCAATCGCCACGATTGAAAAATTCGCGGCTTCCAGCGCTTTGGCATACGCGTCAATAACCTGCTTATGCGCAAAAGCGGCAAGGACTTCAAGCTGGCCGCCCTGCGCCTCCGACTCACCCACCTTCTGCCATGAAGAGTATGCATCCGCATAGTCGATAGGCGAGAGCATCTGAAGATTCATCTTTGCCGCGGATTCAAGATTTGCGCTTGCGGCGTAGGGCAGGGTAAAAACCTGCGTATACGCGTTAAAATCGGGAATCGCTAAAATGACAGGTATTTCTTTTCTCTGCATCCGGGAAATCTGACCGTGCAAAGACACAAGGGCCTCCATAAAGCTTTTTTCGTTTTTTGGAAGACCGTTCTCCACAACGCCAAGCGGCAAGCGAAGAGAAGCAGACATAATTTTCTTGCCGCGCAGTTCGGCATATTTCAAATCAAAATCAGTGACGGCAAGAGCGCCAATTTTTGCGCGAGGGTTTAAAAAATGTGCTATTTTTTTAAAGATCACAAGGTATTTTACAAAGGTGAATAAATTATTTCCTCAATGGATTCGATCTGTACCTGTCCGGTTACCGGATCAACATTCAAAACTGCTTTGAGCTCTCTGTTCTTGTTGATCAAAGATCCCGTAGCATATAACTCATCTTTGCCGGGAGAAAACGTCGGTGGCCCAGGAATATTATTGACTGCATCTTTATAGATGCTGACTTCTACTGAAGTCTTATTGACCGTGAGGTTATACGGCGATCCGCTTAACGCATAATCAACGTCTTTATTTCTTAAAATTTTTATGAGCGCATCATCTATGCCGGCTCGCGCACCAAGGTACGCTTCAGCTGAAGCTTTCGCGCCAAAACTGCTCTGCCCCATAAGATACACAATAAAAAGGCCGACGATGCCTATTTCTACCACGACCGAACCAATCAAAATCATGGTAACAAGAGCTGCTGCTCCTTTTTGCTTTCCTTCGTTTGCCACGGCAAATATATACACTTTAAAAACTACAAAAAGCCTTAGTACTCTAAGTATATCCCAAGTACTAAACAAAATAAAACGTTAGACGTGGCCTAAAATATCCTTAATAGTAACGATAATCATAAGGCAAATAAGCGCCATCATGCCGTATTTACTTACTTTAAGCCGTATCCCGCGAGAAACAGGCGAGCCCTTAATCTTTTCAATAAGGACAAAAAGAATATGGCCGCCATCCAGGGGCGGAAAAGGAAGAATATTTAGGGCAACAAGGCTCAAAGAAACGCTCACAAAAAACTGCAGGAGGTGCACCAAACCCATACTGCCTGCTTCATAGCCGAAGGTAAAAATCAAAACAGGTCCGCCCAAAGAATTCACCGCGTCCCGCAACCCGCCTCCGCCGTAGCGAAAAACCTGCACCACGAGGTCAAATAGTGCCTGGTATATGAAGCCCAGGATCCGCACTGCGGTAAGAAACCCGGACCACAATGCTTCAAAAAAACTCTTTTGCGGAAGGCCCATTTGAGCGAGACTCACACCCAATGCTCCTTCGCCGGCCGGAGGATTCGCCCGGGGAAGCACTTTGAATTCCATGCGCTCGGTGCCGCGCCGGATCATAAGCGCCACCTCTTCACCCTTGTGCCGGTTTACAAAACCAACAAATGCCTCCGGATCTATACTCCCCTGAAGCTCTTCACCCGCACTCCGAGCGCTAACCACAATATCATTTGCCTTAATGCCTGCGAGCTCTCCCGGCGAGCCTGGCGCTACGCCTGTGATTGCAATGCCAGCCGGAACGCCAACCATAAAAACAATCGAAAGCACGATCCATGCAAAAATAAAATTCATAAGCACCCCTGAAGCAAGAATGATCATCCTTTTATACGCCGGGAGATCAGAGAATCCCGGAGAAGGTCCCGGCTCTGCCGCAGAGAGCGTATCCCCCTTTTTTTCCGGCTCGTCTTCTCCCATCTCCATATCTTCTCCCTGAATCCGCACAAAGCCTCCGAGAGGAATTGCGTTTATGCTGTAGATGGTTTCCTTGACCTTTTTACTCCACAGGCGCGGCGGATAAAAAATGCCGAATTCCATAACAGGCACCTTAAAAAGCTTTGCTGCAAAAAAATGCCCGAATTCATGGACAATAATGAACGTAATGATAAATAGTACAATGCTCAAAATCGTAATGATCATGAAGAAAGTATAAAAGACAGCTATAAATTTCTCCAGCCACCCGCACGAAAACACGCTATCAAATTCCCCAGCGAGGAATTTGCGCTCGCTCTCGGCCT